>SHMU01000110.1 GCA_008080765.1 Promethearchaeota archaeon
TACATGGAGCGGTCAAGACCTTCAGTTACAGGTCATTAAAGAGGACGTCCAAGGATGTCCAGATTTTAGGTAACTGTGCTTACAGAAATAAAAAGATGATTTTATAATATATAATAAAATACTATTATGGTCCCTCCCTATCTTTTCTATATTCCAAATTATTAATAACATAGTTTATGATTCCTCACAATGAAATTTCCGCCCTTTTTTATGATTTTTTAAACGATATTGGAAGGCAAGGAGATATTGGATATACTGATTTTAAACAAGCCTATGAAACCTTAATGCCCGTTCAAAAACAAAAACTTATTACTTTATGTGGTGATAACTTTAGTGATTATTTAAATAAGGGATCCATAATATGTATCTTGATTACTTATTTTGAAGATGAAATCAACACTATCAATCAATATCATTCAGATGGAACACCAAATAAAGAGTTATGGACTATTTATGCAAATGCATATAAAACACTTAATAGACTTCTCAATAACATCGCTCAAAGGATTGCTGTTAAGTGTAATGGCATTAGTATTCCAGCTACCATTGAAGGTATAGTAGATTCAATTGATCACGTTTCGGAATATTATTTTCAGACCGTCTCTCATCGCCAAATAGCAGAATATGCCGGATTGGGATGGAGAGGAAAAAATGGATTGTTGATCCATCCAACATATAGCTGTGCATTTCGGCTCGCCTCCATTATCACACCATCCACTTATCTCTTCGCTCAAAAGCTTTCTCTTTCATGTGGAGAATGCAAGGCTTGCTTGGATCAATGCGGTATATTGCAGAAAAAAGAAAAATTGGATCATTACCAGGAAGCATGCCGCAAATTTCTCATTAAAATTAATATCCCCTATGAAGTCTGCGGAAAATGTATCTATGCATGTTATAACCATTCTATCTATAAGAATCAATTCAATCTTCCAAAATCTAAGTTAAAATATTAACCTAAATTATTAAGCGCAAATATTAAGATAAAATACTACGATCTTTATTGGTTTTAGTTCGATTTCTTAGAATAATAAATCAACAAATAAATCTACAAATAAATCTACAAATAAATCTACAGATAAATCAACAAATAAATTTGATATACATATCAATAAAAAAATGACATTAGATATGAAACAAAAACACATTACTTTTGCTAAAAAGCAAGGAATTAAAATTATTGTTTGAAAATTATAGTTCAGAAAGAATGGGAAGTTAAGCTTCATGAGTTTTATTTAAAAAAAGCCTTCTCTGTGAGGGAATCATTCTAAAACATAAGCACTCCTATTAAAGGCTTTAATTTCTCAATTTCTCTTTCTCCCCTAATTTATAAATTTTAAACTAAATATTGATTAATTATGACTACATTATTTTAGTAATATTAAAATGAGGTGCCAATTAATTAGATGAGTCAAAATCAAAAACAATTAATTTTTGTCTATAACGCAAATAGTGATGCATGGTCATTATTTAGAGACTTCTTTATCAAGATTTTTCGCCCTAGTAAATATCCTTGTAATTTATGCATGGTCACGTTTGGTCCTTTTACGATGAAACGCACTTGGAAAGAATTTATTGAAAAGCTTTCTCTTCCAACGAGATTCTTACATAAGGATGAGTTCAAAGAAGAATTTGATCAACCCGATGCGCTCTTGCCCTGTGCATATCTCCAATCTAATGATGAGCTCACATTATTTATTACTCAAGAAACCATGAATAGTGTTGAAGGTGTGGAAGAATTGAAGGATGTTGTAATTAAACGATTAATTGATTTAGGGCTATAATACCTTTTTATATTCCTAAAGAGTGGAAATTCTATTGCTGTTTATTCATTTTTCAACTTCATTTCATCTCCTTTGCTATTTTTAGTCCCCAATTTAGCTTGATATGATATAAGGATATTAAATCTAGTTGAAAAATTATATCCTTTCTCATTACAATAAGTTAAATTAAATTCGTTGTTTATAGTAATTAATTTTAAAGAACTAGTTTTTCAAAAATAAATTTAATTTTTAGCGATATTAATTACACTGGTATCTTAAGATTTATATCAGTTCTTTAGTAAAGATATTTCTGGAAGTGAAACAGAGGTAGCAAAAAAACAAGAATAAGAGCAAGATTGAGATTAGAAATTCATTTAAAAAACTATACTTAATGGATAACCAAGGAGAAATTATATGTTTCGCAAATGGGCACCAACAATTATAAAATATTGCTTGAAGAATCGAACTATTATCTCTCCGCAATTCAACTTCAGATTATTGCGAAAGTTTATTTCATCCAAGCTGCTCAAAACACCGCTGGCTATAATGGTCGAGCCCACTTGCATGTGCAACATTCAATGTCCTCTCTGTACCACGCCGCATAAATATATGACAAGAACGCAGGGGATAATGGAATTTGATACCTACCAAAAGCTCCTGGATGATGTAAAGGAGTTTGCTCTGATCTTTTATTTCAATTTTGCTGGAGAGCCTTTTCTTAATCCTCATCTATTTCAAATGGTCAAAGAGGCAGCAAAAAATGATATATTTACCATGGTAGATACAAATGCCACCTTACTTACATATGCAAGAATCCAAGAAATTCTGGATTCTAAATTGAGCATCTTAGTAGTCAATATTGATTATGCTAAAAAAGAGTCATTTGAACAGTTTAGAAAAGGAGCCAACTTTCACGCAACTATGAAAGGAATTAAAGAATTATGCGATCTAAAAAAGAAAAAAAATGGCACCTTTCCCTTAGTTGTCGCAGAAACAATTGTGTCTCGCGCAAATGAAATCCACCTTAATGAGCTCTATGATTTTGCGATGAATACAATCGGAGTGGATGGTGTGTGGTTCAAACCACTCTGCTTTCCCCTTCATTCAAAAGGCTTTCGTGAGAATAATGAGGTTGAGGTATTAGTGGATAAATATTTGCCGAGAACATCCTCAATAAAACGCTATACCTATAATGAGGGGCACTTGCAATTAGATCATTACAAAAATTTTTGCGAATGGGAATATAAATCCGTTATTCTCTGGGATGGAAGGGTAGCTGCCTGCTGCTTTGACTATGATGGCAACTATACCTTCGGTAACATTCGTGAAGCATCCTTCTTGGACATCTGGAACTCCCCAAAATATCGCTATTACCGAGAAAAACTAATTAAACCTAAAAAACTCGAATTATGTGAGTTTTGTTCTATAATATGAAAGTGTGAGTCGTATTCTATCTAGGGATTATTGATTATTAGCTTCACATTATTAATTATCCGACTTCTATACTCTCAGAACCTCTTGGATTTTCCAAAATTTTAAGAAATATAACTTATATTAAAAATTCAATTCTTAGCAGTTATTTAATTTAAAATCCCTTCCAAAATGCTTGTATAGAATCTTGAAAGGCATCTTCAATCTCTTTTCCAAAATCTTTATAAACGCTTACTTCCTTATTCCAGTCGTCTTTCCTCCCTTTTAAAGGATACTTTTCAAAAAACTTCCTTGCAATACTCTCTAATTCTTTATTAATTATGTTTTTCTTTTTTATATCGTGAGAACTTCCTAAAAAGAGTAAATCCCGTTTTTTAAACAATAAAAATTGACGTTCACCGAATTGAAAATCTGATAAACCTTCATCTGCTACCTCCTCTGAAAAACTGTTAATGGCGGAAAGTAAGGCTCCGAAAAGCTGAGGATCTATTGCGTGCTTAAATGTATGGCTAAATAAAACAATTCCATCAATCGTTATTATCCATAATTCATCTATAATTGTTACCATTACCTATTTCACAACCATATTCCATCCTTATTGCTACTCCTCATTGCCATCATTAATTATTATCATTACTCATAATTGATCTGTTTATGCCACCTAGTACCACAATCAAAATTTCGATTATCCTAAATTTCTTATTACCTTTGATTAAGGTTAGCTAAACCATTTTACTACAATTTGAATTTCTTAATTATTATTTTGATAATAATTATAATACCTACAATTCTAGATAACTATGGATGTTATATAAAAAAATGGCTTAGGAATTATTATTTTGATAGGAATTATTATTTTTATAATATTTGAACAATCTCTGATAGGATCCCGACAAATATAGAATAAGAAAAAATCAGTACCAAAATTTTTTAAACAAACCAACAATTAAATACTAAGAATAAATATACAGAAAGAAACTATTGATAATTATCAGCATCGTGAACTAAGATGAGTTATGTTCTGGGAATTATTTTAGCAATAGGAGCAGGTTGTGTCAATAGCGTGGGATTATTGATGCAAAAAAAGGTAATAAATGATCATTTAGAAAATCCAGAGTTTTTAAAACAAATTGCTCAGAATCCCATGTGGATTACAGGATTAGTGCTGCAAGTGTTATTAGGAGGTGCCTTTTTCTATATTTTAGCACAGATTTATCTAGGACCTGCATTAGTTCCTGGACTGATGAGTGCAGGGTTGATCTTGCTCGCTATTGGATCTATAAAAATTCTCAATGAATCCCTTAAAAAAAAAGAAATTATCGGGATCCTAATGATGATACTTGGGATCTTGTTTATTAGTTTTAGCGAGCTTTCTGTGGACGTTGCAACTTATAATATCTTGGATCCCGGCTTTATCATACGAATAACAATGTTTACAGGTATATATATTGTTATTATCATCGGAATATTTGTGTATTTACGAAAAACTGCTAAATTAAAGGGACTCATCTATGCTCTGATATCTGGGTTTATATATTCCCTAGGATCCTTTTGGATAGCAACGGTTTCAGCTTTTTTGACTCATTTATTCTCTGGAAGCTTCATACTCGAAGAGATCTTTCTTTTCATTCCCTCTCTTATCATAGTTATTCTTGGTACCGCATATGGAATAATTTATGCTCAGAAATCTTTCAAAGAAGGGCAAGTAAATATCTTATCACCCCTTATTGGAGTACCAGGTCAAGTCACACCATTATTAGCTTACTTTTTAGTCTTTTTGTTAGCCCCTCCAAACACCCTCTCGCTATGGTATATCATTGTCGGTTTATTATTAGTTATTTTGAGTAGTTTTCTCTTAGCTTCCAGACAAGCAAAATTAGAAGAGATAGAAACATAACTATTTATTAAGCAAAATAATCTAGGTCATGAAATATTTCTCAAATTCATCCGAAGATGTGTTAATATTTGGAAACTAAGTTATAGGGCTTCAAGACTTTCTAATAACGTTCGCTTAAAGCTCAAAAAATACGATCATCACCCAAGAATCATTAGCATATAAGAAAAAATCTGTCATCAACACTTTCCCTTTGGAATAATTTATCATGGTTAAGGAAATGAAGTGTTTATTCTTTCTCTTAGCTGAGATCCTTAACATTTCTTCCTAAATTGAAAGTATTACAATTCAAAAGATTATAGAAAGAATATATTCCAAAAGTTTTATTAGAAAAAAAAGAATTAGATATCAAAATTCATTAACCACTTATTAATTCTGAAAAGGTTTAAATTTAAGGTGATGAATAAAAATCGCATATATACCTATGAATCACCCTTTAACTCAAGATTTATTAATAGTATATTTAAATGATCTCCAAATCAAAAAATTTAAAATTTTAAAAAAATTATCAACCCATAAGTTCAATATAGTAACATCTTGTATTGTACAATAATAAATAAAACTCAAATAAAATTTTAAACAAATTAACAGAACGTAAGCGTGATATAATATGGCTCAATTAGGTGGACAACCAATCTTTATTATGAAGGAGGGCACCGAAAGGACCCGTGGAAAGGACGCAATGCAAAATAACATTGCTGCTGCAAAAGTCATTGCTGAAGCTGTACGAACCTCGTTAGGACCACGCGGTATGGATAAAATGTTGGTCGACCAATTTGGAGATGTCGTGATCACCAATGATGGCGCGACAATTCTCAAAGAAATCGATGTACAACATCCCGCAGCCAAAATGATGGTTGAGGTCGCCAAAACACAAGACTCGGAAGTTGGCGACGGTACTACAACCAGTGTGATTCTGGCAGGCGAATTTCTAAAACGAGCGGAAAAGCTTCTCGAACAAAAAATTCACCCTACTGTTATTACTGAAGGATTCAGAAAAGCTGCCGAAAAAGCGGTCGAAATATTGAATGAAATGTCGGTTAAAAGCGGTATTGATGATTATGATGGATTAAAAAATGCCGCAATGACCTGCATGTCGTCAAAAATCGTCTCCGAAAGCAGAGATATGCTCGCAGAATTATGCATCGAAGCAATTAAAGCCATCGCAGAAAAAGATGAAGATGGCAAATGGGTTGCTGACATTGATAAAGTCCAAATCCAAAAGAAAGAAGGCGAAATGATTGATGATACCAAATTGATTAAAGGAATCATCTTGGACAAGGAAGTCGTCAATCCTGGCATGCCCAAAAGCGTGAAAGATGCCAAAATCCTTCTCTTACAATCCGCAATCGAAATTGAAAAAACTGAATTTGATAGCAAATTACAAATCACCAGCCCAGAGCAAATTCAAGCCTATCTGGATGAAGAAGAGAATATGCTCAGAAAAATGGTCGAAAAGATTAAAAACTCCGGCGCAAATGTCGTTGTATGCCAAAAAGGTATCGACGATATGGCTCAACACTTCTTATCTCAAGCAGGTATCATGGCTGTACGACGTGTCAAGAAATCAGACCTTGAAAAACTGTCCAGCGCAACAGGTGGAACCATTTTTAACGACCTTGACGATATAACCGGTGAGAAACTAGGAAAAGCCGGACTTGTTGAAGAACGAAAGGTTATGGGGGAATCATGGATTTTTATCGAAGAATGCGTTGACCCCAAATCTGTGGTGATTTTAATTCGAGGCGGTACAGAATTAATCGTAGATGAAGCCGATAGAGCAATCCATGATGCGCTCTGTGTGGTACGAGATATTGTCGAAGATGAAAGAGTCGTCGGCGGTGGTGGTGCTCCAGAACTTCAAACCGCAATTAAATTGCGCGAATACGCGTCTTCTTTAGGTGGACGTGAGCAATTGGCGGTAGAAATCTTTGCTGACAGCCTTGATATTATCCCCAAAACTCTTGCTGAAAACGCAGGCATTGACCAGATTGAAATCTTGATGAAATTACGCGCTTCTCATCAAAAAGGAAATACCTTTGCGGGATTTGATCTCGAATCTGGAGATGTAGTGGATAACATGATGGCAAGTGGCGTTGTAGAACCCACAGCAGTCAAGGTACAAGCGATTAAATCGGCAACAGAAGCTACTTCGATGATTCTCCGCATAGATGATGTAATTGCAGGTGCAAAATCGGATATGCCACCTGGTGGACCTGGTGGACCTGGTGGGATGGGCGGCGGAATGGGTATGCCCCCAGGGATGGGCGGCGGAATGGGTATGCCCCCCGGAATGATGTAATCATCAGCTTCATAATTTCTTTCTATTTTTTCTTTTCTCTTATTTTTAAATTTTTTTTCTACCATTGTCTTAGTTCTAAAATGAGTATTTCTCATTGTCCTTCCTCTAATAATTATTTTTCAAATTCTTTTTATTTTCTTTCTTGTATTATAATAATTTTTTATGCATTTTAATATAGGATTATGTAGTAACAAATTGACTTTTTAAACTCCTTTATTTAAAAATAAAAAACCTAATCCTCATAAAAAATGATAACCATTAAAAATAAGAATTTTAAATATTAATTTTATAATGTAATTATCGATTAAAAAAAAAATGAAAAAATGGATTTATATTGCTATAACTCAATTAAGGTAAATTGAAGATGATAAACAAGTATATTTCAAATATTTTAATCCAAGTTGAGAAGTTAATAAAAGATGAAGAATATTTTTTAGCGGGTATGAAACTTATGGAATTAGCTGAAGTAGGGATTGTTATTGAGAATAAATATATTGTGACTATTTGCACGGAATTAGCAGATGTATTGCGAAATTCTTTTGCTGAAATTGAGTATTTCAAGAAAAAATATGATATTAAGATGGTTGAAAAAACTATTGAGATGATATTTACACTCCTTAAAAATTTGAATAACTATAATAAAGATTATTCAGAGTCAGAAAAGGCGGAAATTTTGAATCTTATGATGGATATAATTTATAATGCAGAGAAAATTCAATATATTACAAAAGATATTCGAATAAAAAAAGCAGGAATAATCAGAAGAGGACCACTACTATGAAATTGATTGAAAAAATAGATTCAATCTCTTTATTCTTGAATCAAGGAAGGAATTATAATGTACGAGACATAGCAGGTAGAAGAAATATTTTCATTAGTATGGGTAGTAATATGTATAGTGAATCTTTGATTGATCTCTTAAAGAAATTTCTTTATGAACCAAGATATAGTTTTAAACTTTTTTGGAGATCTGAAAAGGATAATATAGAATCTGTTTTAAAGAATATAGAACTTAATTCAGAGAATTTCATTTTTAATAATAACTTTGAAAGAAAAAGATTCTTAAATTATATATTTTTTAAAGCTATAGATACCTTATTTCAAGAAAATATTCAAATAACGAGTGAGTTTTACGATTTTTTAAAAAAAGATATAGATTATAATATATATTTTTCTATTTTAGAAAAGGATTTCATTTCTATATTTACTTCTCTTGGGATAAATTTCGATACTTTAAATGGTAGATGCATCTATTTTTCTGAAATAGAAAATCCAAATATTAAAATCCCTAAATTAATTATAAATTTTCCCACAAATGATTATGATTTTGTGTTAGATACATTAGAAAGCTTTCTTAAATGGCATAAAAAACTCCTAAATTATAGATTTAGTAATGAAGTCTCTATGATGTTTTTAGAAAAATTTAGAAAAACTTCATTTATTTTCGAAAGACAACAAAGTGATTAAACTGAATCCCTACGAATTTATAGATTTAGCAAATAAATTAGTTGAGGATCAAGACTATCTTGATGAGCCTCGGTATCGAACCGTAATTAGTAGAATTTATTATGGTACAATCCATCTCCTAATGCTTATAAAAAAAATTTCTATTAGAGATATAAATCGATTTCATTATGAATTGATTCAAAAGTTAAAATTAATTGATATATCATTAGGAGGATGGATTGAAAATTTAAAAGAAAAAAGAGTCAAAGCAGATTACTATCTTAATCAAAGAGTAGGAAAATCTGTAGTTGAGGAAGCCTATAAATTATTTAAAAGAATTGAGCAAAAAATTGATGAATATTAATTCTTTATCATTCTATTAATTCTTTATCATTCTATTAATTCTTTATCATTCAATTATCAAAAACCATGAGGTTGTACACTTTTCTTTGAATCTTTTGAGCTTTTTTTTTGAAAATAAACCCAAATGATTTCCTTTTATGCGTAGTATTTTAAGATGTGGCAAATTCAAAATTGATTCGGGTAAATTAGTAAGCTTATTTTATCGTAAGTCTAACATTTTAAGAGATTGTAAGTTCCCAATGGAATCTGGAAGGGTTTTTAATTTGTTATAACCCAATCGAATTTTTTCAACCGAGGTAAGATTACCAATTGACTCTGGGAGAGATGTTATTTGAGTGCCTTCTAAATGTATTTCTTTAAGTGAAGTAAGATTTCCGATCCCCTCAGTGAGGCTTAATTGTCGATTAAAATCCAATCGTAATTCTTCAAGTGATGTAAGATTTCCAATCGAGTCTGGGAGAGATGTTATTTGATTGTTTCTTAAATCTAAATATTTAAGCGATATATGATTACCAATCGAGTCTGGGAGAGTAGTTAATTTATTTTCCCAAAAACACACTTCACGGAGAAAAATAAGGTTTCCGATTGACTCCGGAAGGCTAGTTAACGGATTCCCAAACAAATTAAGATCTTTAAGTGATTTTAGATTTCCGATTGACTTAGGAAGAGCGGTTAATTTATTTCGCTGAAGATCTAGTTTTTCAAGTGAAGAGAGATACCCTATTGATTCTGGGAGTTTTGTCAATTTATTAAAGGATAAATTTAGCTTTTCAAGTGAGGTAAAAACACCTATATTTTCTCGAATATTTGAAATATTATTTCCACTTAAATCTAACTCTTTAAGTGAGGCATGTTCGAACAAACCTTTTATTTCTAAGAGATTTGTAATATTTCTTCTCTTTAAATTTAAAGTTAAATTGAATATAGGAATTATTTTACCTTTATATTCTACCCATTGGTTTGTTAATGATTTAATCTCTTCTGTAGTGAAGTATTTTAAATAATTTCTTTCAATCAGATAATTAATGACAGAGGGAGTTTTTCCTTGAAGTTTTTTAGAAATTTCTTCCTTTAGCACTCTCTTTGTCCCAGGAACACCCAAATCGGTTAGCTCCTTTAATAGAGAAAACGCGAGAGGACTGTTTAAAAATTGGGTGTCATACTCATTTTCAACCCATACTTGTAAGTTTGAACAATGACCCCAAAATTCTTGTTCGGGGGAGATAGAATATAAACGTTCATTAAATCCTACCTCTTGATTTTTAGACAATTTTTTTGATTTTTCTACAACATCATCAATTAAATTGAGAGAATCATACTCTATTTTTTGTCATACTTATTTCTCATCTTCATTATAAACTGACCGAATTTAATGATCTCATCGCTATAAATTTTCTGAAATCCGTCTATATCTTTAATTGCAGCTTTTTTGAACACATCTTGCCAAGCGGACACCATTTCAATATCAGTCATTTTAAATGTCTTCTCTGGTACTAAATTATTCATGAATATTAGTAAATGTGAAATTAGAGACCCTCTCGGTCTGTAAATGCAAATTGTTTCTCCACAAGACTCACATTTGTGACTAATAAATAAATAATATTGATGTTCTAAATTATGTTCAGGTATTTTAAAAATTCCTTTCCAAAATAATTCCACATCTAAAAGATTTTGGCAAACACATTTTACTTTCAATGTTTTCGGGATACCTCCGTGTAAATAAGAGGTTCTGCATTCAGACTGGAAAATTCATAAGCATAATCCAGAACATAATTCTTTTTTAAGTTGATTTTATCAAATACTTCCAAGAATCTATTTATATCAAAACCAATATCATCTGGTCTTATATCATCAAATTTCCAAAAATGATAAAGTTTCTCTGCCCATTCTTTATTATAAATTGGGTTTTTTTGAGTTCCAAAACTTTTCTGAAATAGGTCATGGTGTTTTTTACCAAGAGCAGAAAAAGTTCGAGGAATACATCCAATTTGATCTTGTAGCATTGTCAATTTAGCAAAGAGCTGGGTAACATATCTCATAGTTATTGTATCATGTGTATCATTAGATTCATCTTGAATCCTTGATGGTAATTCTAACTTTAAATCATGAAGCTTTTGATAGGGGCTCTTTAGATCAAGATCTCCTAATAATGAACTAATTAATTTTTGAGGATCATATTCTCTTAAATCATCAATATTGGGACCGCATCCTATAAATGAAATTGGGTAATGGGAGTATTTACATTCACATAATGCTCCAATTCCTTTCCGAGCTTTATCTAATTTAGTCACAATAATGCTTCCGTCATGAGTAGTAAAGCAAGGTATTGATGTATTTGTTGGTTCAGATTCTCATTCGGTAAACCGCTTTAAAAATACAGCTCTCATGGTGAAAGAAGCCTACGGTAATTTAGATAAAATCAAGACGGAAACAAAAAGGGTGTAGTGATGATTTCTCTTTCATCATATACTCCTCCTGGGGGATAACCGATCTTTCTGAAGCTTGTTCTTAGTTTATTTCCCTTAGTTAAAATTGCTTTTATCTGTTCCAATAATAATTCATTTCTATTCTTATTCATTTTTTTTAACAATCGATGAAAAATCAGTAAAAATTCTAACCTTGAATAGTTCTATTAGAGAATTTAGGTATTTTATTATCCTGATAGTTCTATTGGTGTCTCGATCCAATAGGATCCATCATTTAGTTTTACTCTCTGTCCTCTATGAGTAGATGATTTACGAAATACTTTATGTTTTCCTACTTTTCTCCCTTCAAAAATCAGTCTCTTTCCTTTGATTCCATCTCCTTCATTAATGTGCCAATTTATATCCCCATTCAAACTAATTTTCCCTCTTTCTTTAACCTTTGGCTAATCTCGAAGACTTTTTTTGCTTCTAAATTAAAAGCAAAAGCAATATCACTTGGATAAATTTCTTTATCTTTGTTTCTTTTTAAATAATCTAAAATAATTCTTTCGATTGTTTCTTCAGATAGATCTTGAATCTCCTGTATTTCTATGTTTTTATCATTAGATTTAACAATTCTTTCTAATAAAGTCTCAATATTATTTAGTTTTTCAAGTACTTCATATTTAAAATTCAAATCACTACTTTTCTTATCAGACATGGATTCTTCTTTTACTTCTTTTACTCTTTGAGAAGTAAACCAATTTTCTTGCGCAAAGAAATGATAAAACCAAAGAGGGTTCAATTTATCCTTTGGTTCCATTCCAGCTCTATCTATATCTCTAAAATTAACTATTCTTGGAGTTTTTGTTTCTTTCTCTAAGTCTTTATCCATTTTGTAATACCTCAAAAGTTTTTTTCATTTGAATAATATTTTCATTTAAAATTTGGGATATTGGAGTTATCCAATTAATTTTATTTTCTATAATTGAGACCGATAATATAGCTTTCTCTTCAACCATAAGATGGTAAGCATAAAGATTATTATTTTCTTCTACTTTAAAATCTAAGGAATTTAGCTCAATATTATTTCCCAAATTTTTACTAAGAATTTTATTTACTTTATCGAATTTGAAATTATTATTAAGTTCTATAACCGAAAAAATATGAATTTTATCCAATTCAATGGTTTTATTAATTTGAAAAAACTTTTGAACAATATATAGTTTAAGAATCTCATTGATCTCTTCTAATTCATCTAATGTAAAGGTTATTTTCTCTCTTTTTGCATTGGAAATAATCTTGCAAAGCTAGGAGAGAAAGGATAATTGTATAAATCATCTCTTCCAGTTTCAAGTCCAATTAAAATAGAATCCTCTTGAATAACAATTTTAAATTTACCAAAATCAAGAGTTAAATTTTTTTGAAAACTTGGTATTAGTGCTTCTATGTGAAAAGAATCAGGTTGGATCTTTGCTTTAAATTTCTTAAATTCATTGGCATTAAGTTTTCCTATTATCTCTGAAAGCTCTTTATTTATAGAATTGTCTTTTTTAAAATGATAAGTTAAATTAAAACGTGAATATTGGGATAAATTATCTTTTATTGAATTCATTGACAATTTTTTTGATAAACAATATTTAGATTATTTTTATTCTTAGATTTTTTTTCATAATTACAAAA
>SHMU01000111.1 GCA_008080765.1 Promethearchaeota archaeon
TTTTTAAATTAAATTTTAATTTTTATTGTGCGAATAGATAGCCAATGCTATGCGTAGATACGCATTAGAGATCCCCATTAGTGCCGAGGTTGAGACTTGGTTAAACGAAGTAAGATATTTTGCGGGCAATATTCCCTTTATCTTAATCGGAAACAAATTAGATTTGATCGAAACTATTGGTCGAGTAATTGATAAACAGCAAGCAGAGGAATTTGCTCGCCGAAAAAACAGCATATACATCGAAACCAGTGCAAAAACGGGAAAAAACGTTGATGATGCCTTTATAGAGTTTACACGGTTGATTATTAATTCGGTGGAAGCTAAGTAAGATTGTATAATTATTAAGAATTTTCTCAAAACAAAATCGTACTATCTTTAGGTTTATAGAATAGGTATATTAATTGCAATAAAATAGAAAATTTTATTAAATTATGTATTTATCCCAAAAGGAGATCCCAATCTATTTTTTCGTTTACCATCTTAGATATTAGATCAATTTCTCCTTTCTTAATACTTGGTCGGATTCGTTCTATATTTCTAAGCGTGGTATATGTATCTGAAGGACTTAAGAGTATCGGGATGTTTTGCTGCGTTGCCTTGGTAATAACAGAAGTATCGGGTTCGATATAACCGGTTAGTATCAGGCATGAGACTTTTTCATTGAGTGCTACCAATGCTAAATCCGATCTATCACCGCCAGTAATAAAAGCAACATTTTTCACTTTCCGCAAATATTTTGCAGCCTCTTGTGGACCCATCGCGCCAATCAAGTAGTTTTCTACCCTTTTTCCAAGTTCAGAGAAGGTAGATTCATTCAATAAATTACCTCCAATAGCTGCTTGAATTTCGTCAACACGAGGGGACATTAATTCGAGAACCTTTCCTATAATTCCTATGATGGGAATGTCATACCTTAAGATATGGTCTTCTTTTAATTCCTTAATTCTTGCGAAATATTCCTGATCAATCTTATTAAACAGAATTCCTTTCATCTTAATATTCCGATACTCAAGATACTTATTAGTAAAGAATAGATTATCGATCCCTTTATCTGAGGACTCTGTCTCAATATAGACCACTTTATTAATGCCAATCCGTTCTGCAATACTCACATCATCCAGTCCGATACGAATAAATTTCTTTAAGCTGGGAGCACCCTCTATGATAACATAATCAAACTCGTTAGCGACATCTTGATAAGCATTTTCAATATTCTTTAAGAATTGTTCCTTTTTGTTCTCATTTACAAGATCTACATAATAACAATCAGGAATTGAAACAGGAGAGAGAACATTATAGGGAGATTTTGGGACCTCAGAACAGCTTTGTAGGAAGCCCACGTCGGGATCTGCTTTATTAGAAAAAGGGGCTTTCGGCGTACCAATTGGTTTGAAATAGCCCGCCTTTTTCCCTTGTTGTTGAAGATTTAAAATAATACCCAGAGCAAGAGTAGTTTTTCCCACACGCTCTTTTAGTGAAGTAAGAAATATACCTTTAGCCATTTTATTTTCCATCCTCCTTAAATTTTTAGTTTTAGTAATAGCAACCTCTATTCCGTATTACTGATGCTTATGTTTATTATTAATTCTTGCTATAATAAATTATTAGATATTTTGCTATTATAAACATAAATCAAAAATTAATTCGCGAAAATGAATTTTTTTGAGAGGTAACATTTTCAACAAACTAATCCTTAAAGAAGTGAGAAACATGTTAAAAGCTTGGTTTATTGGTTTCCTTTTTATAATATTTGCCGGTATCATTTTTTTTCTGTCCTTTATTACGGGGGTAATAATATGGATTAGATTTATTATTTTTATTATAGGACTCTTCACATTTTTTGTAATATCTATTGGGATGAATTGGTTTGGTCCCTCAAAATATACCTATAAATTGGAAGATTGGGATGATACGGATAAATGGTATCAAGTAGACTATGATAAAAATAAATGGAATGTAATTTTAGACACTCATACTCACACAAGCGCAAGTGATGGTAAATTAAGCGTAGAACAAGTCATTAAATACCATCAAAGCGTCGGCTTTAATGCTTGTGTTATTACCGATCATAATACCATGAGAAATATCGAGGAAGTGTTGCGCCTAAAGAGAAAATATAAGGATGAATTCATTCTCATTCCAGGGATGGAATATACCACCTTTAGAATTCACATATGTTTGATAGGGATTACCCAATGGGACTGCAAGAAGATCCCTTCCAGACCTACTGATCAGCAAATTAAGGAAGTGATCGAAAAAACTCATGAAATGGGGGGAGTAGTCGCAGTATGTCATTATCCGTGGTCTACTTGGGCACGCCATAGCACGGGAGAGCCCCGTATGTCAACCCATCCTACAAGAGAACAGATGCTCGAATGGGGTGTGGATCTAATAGAATGTGCAAATTGGGATGATGACATCTCACTTATCGATTATAAAAGTTATGAATTTGCCAGAACACGCAATTCAATCGGTCCCTGTGTGGGAACAGATATGCATGAACCTTATAAAAACCCCTTATGCGGCTGGACATTGCTTAATGCGAAAGAATTTACTGCCGAGGCGGTCTTACAAGAATTAAAAAATCATCGCACGGAGGTTCTTCTTAAGCCCGAAGGTGCCCAATATCCTATCATTCATACACGAAATATCTGGTATGATATCTTTAGACCGTTGATTATGCTGGGAGAGAAATTTGAAGATCTCTTTCGCTGGGATAAAAGTCCGGTGATAAATTATGCCGGAATGAGTAGCTGGATTATTTATTTCTTTTTAATATTTTTAATTTTTGAAATAGCGCTCTTTCTTTTTTAAGTCTCAATTAATTTTCATATGATGTGTTTCTAATTATAAAGAAAAACTGAAAAAACAGAAAACTCTTTTAAAGTAATCCAAAAAGATTATTGGTATTTTTGTTTAGTATTTTTTTTTCTACATCTTCGGATAAATTAAGAATTTTTATTTTCTGAATTTCAATATCAGGTGTAGTTGCAGCAGGAGAATCAGAACCAAAGAGTATTCTCTCGGCTCCCATTACTTTAATTAATACCTTAATTCCGTAAGGCACAGATAGGCTTGTTTCAAAAAAAACGTTTGGAAAAGGTTGAAAATATCGCAGCAAAGAGATCATATATTCCATTGTAAATGCAGCGTGCCCAATTATAAATTTTAATTCCTTTTTATTTTTGAGAAATTCGTAGAGCGATTGAATTTTAAAGGATTTTTGAAAATAAAAATTCACTCCAGAATGAAAATATAAGGGGATATCAAATTCAATGCATAGATTCGCTAATCTTTCTAAGTCTATAGAAAGATCCAAATTATCAAGCGATGCTTGAGTTTTCACACCCTTGAAATGATAAAATTTTATATACCTCTCAAGCTCTTTCCAATCCGCATCGCGGGCAATTTTGGGATTAAACCAATAAAACCCAAATAATCTTTTCGGATGAGATTGAACTAATTTTCTCACTTGTTCGTGATCATATTGTGTATTTGGATAAAATTTTTCTTTCAATTGACTATCCGTGAGATTTTTCTCATTTAATGTCATTAAAAGTCGGCTATTTGCAGAGGTATTTAAAGTAGTGATAATGGCTTTATGAATCTCAAAACGGTCCATAAACTCGATTAAGGATTCATTTTTCTTCATAAATTTCCCGGTATAATGCATGTGAGCGTCAAATATGGAGCTATTATTTTTAGTCAACCTTTCTGCCACCTCACTCGTGAGTAGATTAGTTCATTAAAGATTAAAAGCATAATGATTTCAAAACCTAAGGTTAAAAAGAAGCGCACTCGCTCTTTTTACTTATTTTTACAGAATCTTTGAACATATAAAGGTATAGTTTAAATATTAGAATTGAATTTTACTCATAAAAGAATTCAATTAAGATAAGAGAATTATTAAAAATCAAGATTTTAATGCTTTCTAATATTTAAAATCCTATAATCTATACTTATATTTCTTAATGAAATCAAAAAATTAAAAAGTAGTTGATATCGTTTTATGTCAGAAAAAGATAAAAAAATGGAGTCTATTCTTACAGAAGAGCGTGTATTTAACCCGGTTGATGTCAATCAAGAATATGCAAAGACCGGAATGTCTTTTGAAGAATATAAAAAACTCTACGATAAATCCATTCAGGATATGGAAGGATTTTGGGACGACATTGGTCAGAGAATCAGTTGGTTTAAGCCTTATGATAAAGTATGGGAAAAAACCGACTTGTTTCCAGGCAAATGGTATGTGGGCGGGAAGTTGAATGTTTGTTATAATTGTGTAGACAGACATATTGAAGCGGGCAAGGGCGATCAGACGGCAATAATTTGGGAAGCAGACGATCCCGGGCAAGTAAAGAAATTTTCATTCAATGAGCTAAAAAAAGAAGTAAGTAAAGTTGCTAATGGAATGAAAGATTTAGGGCTTCAGAAAGGTGATAGAGTTACTATTTGGCTTCCTATGATCCCCGAGTTAGCTATTATCATGTTAGCATGCGCTAGAATAGGCGTGATTCATTCTATTGTATTTGGTGGATTCTCAAAAGAAGCAGTAAAAGATAGAATCGAGGATTCAGACTCAAAACTCTTATTTACCTGCGACCAGACCGTTCGGGGCGGGAAATTTTATCCCAAAATGGATGATGTCGCACAAATTATTGACGATGTTCCTACTATTGAGCACGTAATAGTCGTAGAGCGGACCGGAAATGAAGTTGCCACTACAGATAAAGATATCTCCTATAAGAACTTTACAGAAGGGAAGGATGAGGATTGTCCCTGCGAAGAAATGGATGCTGAAGATACCTTATTTATTCTCTATACCAGTGGAACGACGGGAAAGCCTAAGGGTGTAAAACATACAACAGCAGGATATATTGTATATACTTCCTATACTCATGAAGTCGTATTCAATTATAAAGAAGGAGAAGTCTGGTACTGTACCGCAGATATTGGCTGGATTACGGGACATAGTTATATTGTGTATGGTCCACTTGCAAATGGAGCCACCACACTTATGTTTGAGAGTGTACCCACATATCCAGATGTAGACAGATTCTGGGATATTGTAGAGACACATAAAGTAAATCAGTTCTATACAGCGCCAACTGCTATTAGAGCTTTAATGAGATACGGAGACGACCCCGTTAACAAGCATGATTTAAGCTCCTTAAAAGTTTTAGGGACCGTAGGAGAACCTATTAATCCAAAAGCGTGGACATGGTATTTCAGGGTAGTTGGAAAGGAAAAGTGTCCTATTGTAGATACCTACTGGCAAACGGAAACTGGTGGATTTATTATGACTCCTATTGCAACTGCAACACCTACTAAACCAGGATCTTGTTGTTTACCATTCTTAGGAATTAAACCAGTAATATTTGATCTAGAAGGGAATGAGGTGGATGAACCCGATGAGGGTGGATATTTCTGCATGGCTCAGCCATGGCCGGGAATGCTTAGAGATGTCTGGGGAGATACAGAACGCTTTAAATCTACCTATTTAAATAGATATCCGGGGCATTATTATACTGGTGATGGTGCTCGACGTGATAAGGACGGATATTATTGGATTTTGGGACGTTTAGATGATGTTATTAAAGTATCGGGACATCGTATTGGAACGATGGAAGTCGAATCTGCAATTGTCAGTCATCCAAAAGTTGCTGAAGCTGCTGTGGCTCCATTTCCTCACAAGATCAAAGGACAAGCAATCTGTGCCTATGTAACACTGTTAGAAGGCATAGAAAAGAGCGAGGAATTACGCAAAGATATAGTACAACATGTCAGAACGGAAATTGGTCCTGTATTTCAGCCGGACGTAGTACAATTTGCCGATGCTTTGCCTAAAACGCGTAGTGGAAAAATCATGCGCAGAATTTTGAAAGCAATTGCCTCAGGAGAGCCTATTGGAAACACTACGACATTAGCTGACCCCTCCGTTGTAGACGACTTAATTGAAGAGCACAAGAAACTCGATTTTCCTGAGTAAAAGTAGCTAATTTGAAACGATAAGCTGTCAGATTTTTTAAAACCCTTATTTTTTATTTTTTATACACTTCTTATTTCATATTTTTCTCATAATTTTTTTCATTACTTTCTATATTTTTATTTAAATTTTCTTTTATGATATAATTTAATTTTAAAGAGAAGAAAGGAAAAGAAAGATTTATTATTAAAGAATTCGATTCTTTTTATGAAGAGTATGAGTGAAGAATCTAAAGTCTCCTAAAAAAACAAATAACCGTACCAAAAGATATTCGTGAGAAATCAGGGCCTAAACCCGGGAATAAAATTATTTTTGAATCAATTCCTCAAGGTATTTTATTGCGGAAAAAGGAAGATCTAAATATCATAAAAGTGTCAATTCATAGGTGAGAGATTTCTTGACAAATCCGGACATCATTTAAATAGTTGTCTCATCTCAATATTGTGTTCTTTTTAATTTCTCTTGTAAGTGGGATATTTCATGTATTCAATTGGAATGGGCGCCACGTTCTTGGGAATGCATGCGACTATTTAAGTTTAATAGTAAAAATTCATATTATTACAAAATTAAAATAAAATAATGATTGATATAAAAGATACAAGTTTTTTTATTTGCCTTATTGTATTGCTAATTTGTTTGCCTTTGCATTTTTTATCAGTATCTCATTCTAAACTAACCATATTATTTGGAGAGCAAAAAGGAGATAAACTAGGAAAAGCTTTGGGAATAATTTCAGGTTGGGGCTTTTTTTTATGTTTAATGGGATTATGGATAAGCCCTCAACCAATATTTATTATCCCAGCATTCAATATGAAATTAATAATTCTCCCCCTACTAAATATTCCTATTTATCTTATGCATATAATCTTAGCAACCCCTTTTATTATAATCAGTATTTGGTTTGGAATTTCTGGGGTATTAGCTACTGGTTTGGAAGTGGCAGATTATCACAAGCCGAATAAGGTGATACGAAAGGGCATTTATGCGAAGATTCGCCATCCTCAATACTTTGCGGCAATCATAGCACATATAGGATTCTCCATTCTTTTTGCAGGATTATTTTCACTACTATCTACTCCTATTATCGTAATCTATAATTATTTAATCTCGAGGAAAGAAGAAATAGAATTAATTAAAGAATTCGGGAAAGAATACGAAGAATATAAAGAAAAAGTTCCTATGTTTATTCCGAGGTTAAGGAAATAATTAGTTTATTAAAGACATAATTCTCTATTCTTATAGCCTAACTTAATCTTGAAATAAAACCTCATAGAAAAGTTCTTTTTCACCAACTTCAGGTGGAGTTATATTTGTTTTTCCACCTCTTTTAATAATTTTAACTGTTTTCCGATTCTGTATATGGATATTTCCATAAAATCCTTTTATCCCTTTTTCTTTTGCAATAATGATGAGATGATGATAAAGAAAAGAACCTACTCCTTCTCCCCGCCATTCCTTCTTTACTAAGAAATCAAACTCGGCCATATTAATATCGGGATTATAATGATAAGAGGCAGTGCCAATCATCTCTTCATTACCGATTTCACCTACAAATGCTCCAATGGAGAAGACTTTCTGATAATCGATGTTTACTTCATGCTGAGTTTTTGAATGAGTGAACTCTTTTCTTAGCTCAAAGAATCGTAAATATCGATCTCGTTCATCTAAAGAATAATATAACTCTTTTAGAAGTGGTTCATCGGTGGTTTTTAAAGGTCGGATCGTCACTTTGTCTCCTCCTTTGCTCTTAAAATATGTTTCATATGCTTGGGGATAAATACAAATATTTCCCTCCTCATCATAGGGAAGGATCTGATCGGAATATATATAATTAAGTTTCTTCGCTTCTTCTAATAACTCTTCCCTAAATTTGGGGTGGGCAATGCAAATCAATTCGAGGACGCGTTCTCTGATTGATTTCCCGTGAAGATTTGCGATACCCCATTCAGTCACGACATAATGCACATCTCCTCTCGACAATAATACTCCTGATCCTTCATCTAAATGGGATACAATTCGCGATTTTTTCTCATCTTGGGTAGTTGAGGGGAGGATAATAATTGGTTTTCCACCTTTAGAAATAGCAGCACCTCGGATGAAGTCTACCGTCTCTCCAAATCCGGAGTAGAAGGAATACCCCTCTGCAGAGGCATTCACTTGTCCGGTCAGATCTACTTGTCGTGCTGAATTAATGGATATTAAAGCATTATTCATTCCAATTTTTACCGGATTACTCACATAATCAGAAGGATAAAATTCAATATATGGATTATTATCTACAAATTCATATAATTTCTTAGTCCCCAGACAAAAACTGGTAACTATTTTTTCCGGATGAAATTTTTTTTTTCGGCACGTTAAAATTCCATCTTCTATTAAAGGAATGATATGATCTGTAATATGGTGTGTATGCATTCCTAAATCTTTTTTATTTTCTAAATATTTTAATACCACAACGGGCAGGTCGCCAAATCCGATATGAATAGTAGATTTATGTTCCACCAATGTTGCGACATTTCTTCCGATACTCTCTGCCACATCATCTGGTTGTGTAAAATGATATTGTAAAAGTGCTGTGTTGCTGTAAATAAAATAATCAATTTCTTTCATGTGAATAAAAGAGGAACCCCATGTGCGAGGCATTTTGGGGTTAATTTCGGCAATCGTTAAATAGGAGGATTGTGCAATCGGTTTTGAAATATCAACATTAATTCCAAAGGAGCAAAAACCATATTTATCGGGAGGAGAGATTTGAATGAGAGCTACATCTACATATTTTCTGCCCGAAGTAAACAATTCGGGTATTTCATATGCGAAAATGGGGGTATAATCCGCCTTTCCTTCATTAATTTCCTCGCGCAAAGATTCCCCAATATATAAAGCATTATGACGGAAAAGATCTTCCCGGGTATCTTTTGGAAAATATTTTTCGGGTCCAATTGTTAAGAAATGAATGATTTCCGTATCAATTAGCCGTTCTGATTGAGCAATAAGCTCTTTTGTGAGTGTTTGTGGTTCGGAGCATCCCGTACTTATAAAGACTCTATTGCCCGGAATAATTTTTTGAATTGCTTCTTTTGCTTCGATTTCTTTATGACTCCATCGCTTTCTCCAATCTATTTCTAATTCCTCTATCTTTTCCATTGAAGCCCATCTATAGTGTTTGATTGTTTTTCTATATATATTATTGAACTTATTCTCTTATTAAACCTTCTTCCTTCTCCTTAGTAATCATGCATATTTTAAATAGCAAGTAAATCAATAATTCTGTTCTTCTATAACATATTATTGTTTCAAACTCAACTTTTTATAGGGTTTTAAATTACTCAAATAGATGGAAGTTGAGTAAGAGTATAAAACCAAAAGTTCAACAATTAGGAAGACATTCAAGGGTCCTTCTGTTTGCTGTATTACTTGCTTCAGCTCTCCGGAGTGTGGGACTAAGCATTGTGGATCTTGGACTACCTTCATTTATTATTGAATTAGAGTCCTCTCTTATATCTTATGGGATTGTGATTGGTATTTTCTCGATTATGCAATCCATTTTTCAATTTCCTATTGCAGCTGCTTCTGATAGATTTGGACGGCGCATGATTGCGTTAATTGCCATGTGTGTCTACATTATAGGAACTTTTCTTTGTTTTTTTGCCTACTCTATCATTCAACTTATTTTATTTAGGGCAATTCAAGGGGTTGGAGCATATACCTCTATTTTACAAGCGATTGTAGGGGATATTTATGGGAAGGAGCAGCATGGAAAGGGGATGGGGCTTTATTCTCTGAGCTTCAACATAGGATATTTTGGAGGAATTATCTTAGGAGGATATATTGCGTCATATTTGGGATTTCGCCATATTTTCTCTATTTCTGGCTTTTTGATCCTTTTTAGCACGATATTTCTAATGATTATATTTAAGAATAATAAAAACGCAAACATCGAACAAAATGAGGATCAGACTACTCAAGAAAATAAGAGCACCTCAACATTAAATAAAGAGAATATTTTTGAATTAATAAAACATCCACAATTTAATCTTACAATTATCATTAATTCCTTACGGTGGTTCTTATTTGGTGGAATTGTTGCTTATTTAATCTGGGTATTTCAAGAATACTACGGAATTGATGAAATAACGACCAGCTATATTCTTATACTTATCGTTTTAATTTATGTAGGTTTTGTATTTCTGTCAAGTAAAATTATTGATAAACAAGGAGCAAAAAGAATGATTTTGATCGGTCAAATTATAGCATTAGCTTTTGGCTTCTGGTTTTTCTTTGAATTTGCAAAAATATTGGTGATTTTTATTACTCTAAGTATTGCCATTGGCATTGGACTTGCTCTTTATGATCCCGCGGGAAATACCATCTTATTGGATAAAATCGTTAAGGTCGATGAAAATCTTAAAGGAACAGGAATAGGATTTAATAATACCATCGGCTTTTTCTCTGGTGCTCTTGGTCCAATTTTTATTTGTTGGTTGGGAGAATATGATGTCTTTTATCCTTTTTATCTAATATTTGCTCTAATTGCAGTTGCATTCATTTTAACCTGGATTTTTATTAAAGAATGAAGAGAATGACATATAAAAACCCTTGAAATTAGATTTATTTTAAAGCTGTAATTTAGTAATAAGTGTTATTTTTTTTTTAAGCTATGTTCCGGCTATTCTTTTTGGTTTGTGTCCTAAGGCTTTCAAGCTTTCATTCAATAGTTTAGCTAATAATTGAAATCGGTTTTCTTTGAATTTTGAATCATACCATAAATTGTGAAGTTCTAATGGATCATTTATTCGATCATAGAGGTCTCCATGTTCGGGATTACTTTGATACACTGTTAATTTGTATTCTTTAGTAATTAAATGTCTCAATCGAGATTTAAGAGGTCCGATTTCTTCATCATTTTCAATATAACAGCAATCACGCACTTCCATCTCAGGATTTTTTAAAATGGGAGAAAAATCTTTCCCTTGCATATCGGGTGGATGGTATCGTTCTTTGATACCTAATAAATTTAGGAGAGTTTTTGGATAATCGATAGAGCTAATTAGTGAATCACTCACGGTGCCCGGTGTTGTAAAATGAGGTACTCTCCAGATGAAAGGCAATTTTAGTACTCCGTTAAAGGGACAAGGTCCTTTAAATAATAACCCATGATCTCCCATAAGATCCCCATGATCACTACTATAAATAACGATGGTAGTATCCACAAGGCCTAATTTCTCTAAAGAGGCTAATATTTCCCCAATACAATGGTCCATATATGCAACAGAAGCATAGGTCAGTGCAATGAATTTCCGAGTTACCTCTTCGGTAGCTTCTCGGAGAAAGGCTTTCTTAAAAGGGGGTTTCTTTAAATGGTCCCCTAAAAAAGGATGAGAATAAAGATTTTCAATATCATTAAAGCTTTCTGGGAGCTCGATCTCTTCGGGAGGGTACATTTTCTTATATTCTTTCGGAGGGGCTACGGGATAATGAGGGTCGGGAAAAGAACAATGGAGATAGAATGGTTTTTTTCCGTAGTTTCCACGAACAAATCGTTCTAAAAAAGCGATTGTTCGCTCTTTAATGTAGGTACTGCTATAATATTCTCTGGGAATATCATCACAAAATAGACTAAATAAATTATCGTAATTTAAGCACCTTTTTTTTACTTTTTCTGCCTCTTTAGGTGCTTTTTCCTCCAACCATTGAGTATAATGCCCACTAACGATACTGCCGTTGCCGATAGTTAATTCTACTTCCTCATAACCAAAATATGGGATAGGAAATTTATCTTTTACCGGGTCTTTTCTTCCCTTTGGTTTAACCCAACTTGTGAGGTTTTCTGCCGAAGTATATTTGAATTTAAATGGTGCCATCCAAAATTGATGATGAAGCTTTCCGATGGCGGCAGTGTGCCATCCTTTCTTAGTTAACGTATCAGTTATGGTTGGAATAGATGCATCTAATTTCATTCCATTGCTTCGTACCCTATGGACATTCGGATATTTTCCCGTCATTAATGTGGCTCGATTTGGCATGCAGATGGGGTTTGTACAGAAATAATTGGTAAATCGTATTCCATCCTCTGCAAGTCTATCAAGATTAGGGGTTTTTAATGTGGAATTTCCATAGCAACTTAGATGATCCGCACGATGCGCATCTGAAATAATAAATAAGACGTTCTTTTTCTCTTCCATTATGTATTCTTCTCTAATTTGTTTCCAAAATTAAGTATATATTCATATTTCTAATTTAATATTCTTCATACATCCATATTAATCTAAGCAAGTTAATCACATTTAAATTCCTTTTAAATCAAGAATATAGGTTTTAAATCGCTATTTTATGAAAATTAAGAGAAAATAAATTATAAATTAATTATTGTTTATTGAACTTCTTATTGCCAGAGTGAAATGATGATACCAGATATAAGAAAACCCACAAGATAATATCCATATTCGATGAAGAAGAGTTTTATATTCGTTCTTCCAGTAAATAATGCTTGGTTAATCCCAATAGGCACTACGAATCCGATATAAAGTAAGACCATGACGAGTAAGTTTATTAAAATATTTGGACTTCCTACTGATTCTAAGATAAAAGCAAGTATAAAATTGGTAGTAAGTCAAACCGCCAGAACATAAAGCAATGTCACTTTCGGTGATGAACCATGACGTGTACCAAGAAGACTTCACCATGCTCCATGCCGATAAGGGACGAAAATTCTATAAACTCAAGTTAGGATTAGTCTCACGCCAGTTCAAGAGTTTTCTGGTGCGAGATAACAAGGAACGAATACAAGTGTTAATGAACGAGGGCTTTGTGCCCGCATTGCCGACCATCAGCTTTAAGGGACACAAGTTGCTCCTTAACCTTCCTCTCGTGAAAAACAACAAGGATGAGGAGAGTTCGAAACCGACTCGAGCCGCAAGTACTTCATGCATCGAGCTGGGAATAGATTTAGGGTTAAAGCATTTTGCGGTCGTTTCCGTACATGATAGAAGGCAGGATAAGGAAGTAGCGCGATATTTTCTCGGAGTGCGCGAATTATTTGACAAGCAATTTGATGGAACGGACGGTAGATTGTGTTTTCAAGAGTCCAAGGAGGGAGGTACTCCCTCCAACATCAAGTTAAAGCTGATACGATTACGGGAGCAAATACAAGCACTCCAACGCAAGAA
>SHMU01000112.1 GCA_008080765.1 Promethearchaeota archaeon
GAACCAGAAGCTTTTAGGAGAATTGATGGGGATTTGAGCCACAAGCCCCGCCTTTCAAGGCGGGGTAATTGACAATCCCAAAGCCAATAAGGGCAAAATTGCTTATATATTATAATTTCAATAAGCTGAAAAAAACCTTAAAAATCATTTTAAGAACACCCAAAGAATGATGGTATTCATCCCAATTACTACTTATTATCTAAAAATTTTTTTCAATTAAATGTTATCTTAGATAAGTATAAACTATTCAGACCTATAGAATTAGAACAAAACATTTAAATATTTAAAATTATTAATTAAGATCAAGAAGTTGATGTAAAGGTAAGGTTGACAAAGATATCTTTACCCCCAACTTTATAAATAAAAAAGTGATAAAAAATGGTATTTGGGAATCATTTCGATAAGATGTTCGATCCTCAAAAGTATTCGCATTCGGGAAAAGAACAAAAGAAGATTACAGTAGAGGAATTCAATGAGCTTAAAGAAAAGGCTCAGAAAGTTCCGACTCTAGCTTCGGAAAATGAGGACTTACAAAAGAAAAACAAAGAATTGAAAGCGAAGCTTGAGGATGCAGAGCAAAAGGTTGAGGATTTAAAGGAAAAAAACAAGAATTATTTAAATCGATTGCAACGGTTACAAGCTGATTTCGAGAATTATCGCAAACGGATTGACAAAGAAAATTCAAAATTTAGATTGTATGCCTTGGAGAAAATCATTAAAAAACTCATTAGTTATTATGATGATTTAGAACGTGCAAAGAAAGTCATTCATGCGCTTGATGTGGAAGATTCAGTAAAGCAAGGTTTTGAAATGATCATCAAAAACTTTAAGAAACTTTTAGAAGAAGAAGGTGTACGACCAATGAAATCTGAGGGTGAAAAATTTGATCCGTACAAGCATGATGCGATGATGGTAAGAAAAGATGAGGAATGTCCGGAAAATACGGTGGTAGAAGAATTAGAGAAAGGTTATTATTTAAATAATGAAGTATTAAGACCTGCGAAAGTTGTGGTTTCCAAAAAATCATGTTAATGTCATTTAAACTAATAAATTTATGAAGAATTGACTAAAAAGTCAGCTCATAAAATTATATACTTACAATAACCAACAAACAAAATAAACAAACAAATTACACAAAATTAGAGAGTGTGAACAAATATGGGAAAAATTATAGGAATAGATTTAGGAACTTCTAACTCAGCAGCCGCTGTATTAAGCGGGGGGAGTCCAGAAATTATTCCCAGCAAAGAAGGTGTTACCCTGTACGGAAAAGCATTTCCATCGGTTGTTGCATTTACCAAAGATGGGCAACGAATAGTTGGAGAGCCCGCACGACGCCAAGCAATTTCGAATCCTGAGCGAACTATTTCAGGAATTAAACGAAAGATGGGCACTTCCTATACGGTGCAGATTGATGGTAAGGAATACAGTCCGCAGGAAATATCGGCAATGATCTTGCGTAAGATTAAGCAAGATGCCAGCGATTATTTAGGAGAAGAGGTCACCGATGCGATCATTACGGTACCCGCCTACTTCAATGATAATCAAAGGCAAGCAACAAAAGATGCCGGAAAAATCGCGGGATTAAATGTCCGCAGACTGATAAACGAGCCGACGGCTGCTGCGGTAGCATTTGGCTTGGATAAGGAAGGACAACATCTGAATATCGCTGTATTAGATTTAGGAGGCGGTACATTTGATGTTACAATTATGGAAATGGATGACCGAGTTTTTGAAGTGATTTCGACAGCAGGAGATACACAATTAGGCGGTCGAGATATGGATGATAAACTCGTAGATTATATTGTGGATGAGTTCAAGAAACAAGAAGGTATTGACCTTCGAGAAGACAAAATGGCACTTCAGCGTGTAAAGGAAGCTGCTGAGAAAGCCAAAATCGAACTTTCTACCGTATTAAAGACCGAGATTAATCTACCATATGTGACTGCTACCGATACGGGACCAAAGCATCTGAATATGGAAATCACCAGAGCTAAATTAGAGCAACTAATTCAACCCGTCTTAAAGAGATTGGAGGGACCAATCCAGAAAGCAATAAGAGATGCGGGGATGAAGAGTGAAGATATTGATAAGGTTATCTTAGTCGGCGGTCCTACAAGAATGCCCTCTGTTCAGGAAAAATTCCAAGAATTTTTGGGAACAAAACCTGAAAGAGGTGTAGATCCGATGGAATGTGTTGCTATGGGTGCTGCGATTCAAGGAGGAGTTCTTACCGGTGAGGTAAAAGATTTACTCTTACTAGACGTGACTCCACTATCCTTAGGTGTAGAAACTCTTGGTGGCGTGTTTACAAAATTGATTGATCGAAATACGACTATTCCGACACAAGCAAAGGAAACTTTCACGACAGCCGCGGATAATCAAACTGCAGTTGAGATTCACGTATTACAAGGAGAGCGTCCGCAAGCACGGGACAATATTTCATTGGGTAAATTTCATTTGACGGGAATTCCTCCCGCACCACGAGGCGTTCCTCAGATCGAAGTGACCTTCGATATTGATGCAGATGGAATATTAAACGTGACAGCGCAAGATAAAGCAACCGGCAATACTCAATCAATTACCATTACTGCATCTACTAAGATGAGTGAAGATGAGATTGAACAGAAGGTTAGAGAAGCTGAGCGCTACGCAGAAGAAGACAAAAAGTTCAAAGAACTTATTGAAGTTCGCAATATTGGTGAATCATTGGTCTATCAAGCAGAAAAGATTCTGAAAGAAAATGAAGGACTTGTAGGTGATCTGAAAAATTCTATTGAATCAAAGATCAAGAATCTAAAAGATGTATTACAGTCAGACAGCAAGCAAAAGATTCAGAATGCCATTGACGAGCTGCAGAAAGCTCTTCATGAAGTCTCTTCGAGGATGTACGGTCAAGGACAAGCTGGGCCACAACCGGGACAAGCATATCAAGGTGCACCTCCGGGCGGTATGGGCGGAACTCCTGGTTCCACATATAGTTCTGGTGGAGCGAAGACACAAGATGAGATGGAAGAAGAGCAATACAGACGAGCAACCGGTCAAGACGACGTTGTAGATGCTGAATATGAATAGAGTTAGAAGTGTTTTTTTATTTTTTTATTTTTTTAATTTTTTATAGTTTTTTATTTATACTTTAGGATTATTATTACTATATGATGCTTATGGAAGAATAACTATTATGAGTATTAATGAATAAGATTAACAATTGTGAGGATTCAAATTTATGGCAAAAAAAGATTATTATAAGATATTAGGAATTGATGAGAATGCAACGAAGGATGAGATCAAACGAGCGTTCCGTAAGAAAGCGCGAAAATATCATCCCGATGTAAATCCTGACGAGCCGCGTTCCGGCGAAAAGTTTAAAGAGATCAATGAAGCGTATCGCGTATTAAGCGATGATGAAAAGAGGGAAATGTATGATAAGTTTGGAGTCGTAGATGGCCAAGCACCTTCTCAAGACCAATGGGGTGGCTTTGGAGGTGCGGGACAAGGAGGAAGAGTCTATCGCACTCCTGATGGCAAAACTGTATATTACAGTAGTTCAGGCTCTCCAGGAAGCGGTTTTGATTTTAGTGATATTTTTGGTGGTATGGGTGGTAGTCGCAGCGGCAGTAGTGGTATGGGGGGTGGAGGCTTTGATTTTTTTGGCGATCTAAAAGACATCTTCGACGTATTTGGAAGAGGTGGTGGTAGGGATGTGCGTTCGGGTTCTTCGGGACAGAGTTATACAACCAGAACTCGTCGAAACATACCTCGAACTGGTGAAGATCTAAAATATGATATGAGTATTGATTTTATGGAAGCTTTTTATGGCGGAAGTAAACGAATTCAGTTTCGAAACCCCACAACAGGTGCGACCGAAACGCTTACTGTAAAAATTCCAAGAGGAATTAGAGAGGGCCAAAAATTACGTTTAAAAGGAAAAGGAATGCCGGGAAGTGATGGTGGAAAACCCGGTGATTTATACATCAATATTCACATCAATGATCATCCCATCTATGAACGGAGCGGAGAGGATCTTTATATGACTCAAGAAATTCCATTTACTACAGCAGCACTTGGAGGGAAAGTATCGGTAAAAGGAATTGATAGGACATTAAACGTTACTGTTCCAGCCGGTACTGAGGACGGGACTACATTACGCTTAAAAAATCAAGGATTTCCCATAATTAATTCTCAAGAGAGGGGAAATCTGATGATTATAATCAAAATTAAGGTTCCCAGCAAATTGACTCGAAAACAAAAGGAATTATTACAGCAATTAAAAGAGTCTGGAATATAGAAATTTAAGTAAGAGAGGTGTTATATTATTACGATAAAATTTGATAAATTTACGATTAAAGGACAAGAAGCACTGTTAACTGCTCAATCTATGGCAGAAAGCAATCATCATCAGAAGATTGAACCCGTCCATATCTTACTTTCTTTACTGGAGCAACAAGATGGGATTACGGAACCATTATTGCAAAAATTAGGAATAAATATTGATCATTTTTTCTCTGATTTACAGAATGAATTAGAAAAAATACCCCAAGTTACAGGATCAGGTGCGGGACAAGTAAGCATTTCCTCACAGACAAAAGAAATGTTTGATGCTGCCTGGCAAGAAGCCGAAAAAATGAGGGACGAGTATCTGAGCACTGAACATCTGCTAATTTCAATGGCAACTGTTGAGTCATTGTCCATTTATTCCTTAATGAAGAATTTTGGAATCACAAGAGATCGTATTCTTCAGGCTTTAAAAGCGGTCAGAGGAAGTAAACGAATTATTGACCAGAATCCCGAAGCGAAATACCGAGCAATTGATAAATATAGTAGAAATCTCACCAATTTAGCACGAAGGGGTAAAATTGATCCAGTTATTGGTCGTGATCGAGAAATTAGAAGATTAATGCATATCCTATCCCGACGTACGAAAAATAATCCCGTATTAATTGGTGAGGCTGGAGTGGGAAAGACTGCGATCGTGGAGGGACTTGCTCAGAGGATTACCAATGAAGACGTACCAGAATCTCTAAAGGGAAAGCAGCTTATCGCATTGGACCTAGCTGCGATGGTTGCTGGAGCAAAATATCGAGGAGAATTTGAAGATAGATTGAAGGCATTTCTTAAAGAAGTGGAAGAAGGTGCAGGAAAGTACATTCTATTTATTGATGAGCTGCATACTCTCGTAGGAGCAGGTGCTGCCGAAGGTGCTATAGATGCATCTAACATGTTGAAGCCTGCCTTGGCGAGAGGAGAATTGAGGGCTATTGGCGCAACAACTTTGGATGAATATCGAAAATATATTGAAAAAGATGCAGCTCTTACCAGAAGATTTCAAACCGTGTATGTAGAAGAACCCACCGTAGAAAATACTATTGCTATTCTCCGAGGACTAAAAGAGCGTTATGAAGTACATCACGGAGTTAGAATCTCTGATTCTGCTCTAATTGCAGCAGCAAAATTATCAGATAGGTACATCTCTGATCGGTTTTTGCCCGATAAAGCAATCGATCTGATGGATGAAGCTGCGTCACGATTACGAATAGAAATTGACAGCATGCCCACGGAGATTGATGAAATTGAGAGACAAATCATCCAATTGGAAATTCAAAAGGAAGCGTTAAAAAAAGAAACGGATGAAGCTGCAGAAGAGCGAAAAGAACGAATTAATGAAGAATTAGAAAATCTAAAAGAAAAGAGCGAACAATTAAAACTTCGTTGGAGAAATGAAAAAGAGATCATTTCTAAAATAAGTGAGATCAAAAAACAAATGGAGCAAACTAAATTACAAGCGGAGAAAGCAGAGAAACGGGGAGAGCTAGAGCGTGCGGCTGAACTTACCTATGGGGTACTTAATGATCTAAAAAAAGATTTAAAAGAAAATCAAGAACAACTTGAACAGATCCAAGAAGATTCCCCGATGCTGAAAGAAGAAGTTGGTGAAGGAGATATTGCTGAAGTGGTTTGCTCATGGACCGGAATTCCCGTGTCGAAAATGTTAGAAAGTGAGCGGGAAAAATTAATAAGAATGGAGGATCGATTAAAACAGAGAGTTGTGGGACAAGATCAAGCTTTAGAAACAGTATCCAATGCTATCCGCCGGGCGAGAGCGGGCATTCAAGATCCTAATAGACCAATTGGAGTGTTTATTTTTCTTGGTCCAACGGGAGTAGGAAAAACGGAGACTGCGAAAGCCTTGGCAGAATTCTTATTTGATGATGAAGATGCAATGGTTCGCATTGATATGTCAGAATTTATGGAGAAGCATAGCGTTGCAAGATTAATTGGAGCGCCTCCGGGTTATGTTGGTTTTGAACAAGGAGGATATTTAACGGAAGCTGTACGGAGAAGACCCTATTCGGTGATTCTATTTGATGAGATCGAGAAAGCACATCGGGAAGTGTTTAATATACTTCTCCAAATTATGGACGATGGGAGATTGACTGATGGACATGGAAGAACGGTTGATTTTAAAAATACGATTCTAATTATGACGAGCAATATAGGTAGCGATTATATCTTAGAGACGCAAGAACAACAAAAACAATTAGATGAAGAAATAATTATGAAGATGATGCGCAGTCATTTCAAGCCAGAATTCTTAAATAGGGTAGATGATATCATTATTTACAACTTCTTAACAAAGCAAAACATTCAGGATATTGTTGAGATACAAATCAAACGGCTTAATAAAACTCTGGCAGAACATAAAATTCATATTGACTTAACAGAAAGTGCAAAAAAACTCCTTGCAGAAAAGGGCTTTGATCCGGAGTATGGCGCTCGTCCATTAAATCGAATTATTCAGAAAATGGTTCAAAACCCGTTATCACTAAAAATATTGGATGGAACATTCTTAGAAGGCGACGTAATTAAAATTGATGCGAATTCTCATAATGAATTAGAATTTGAAAAAAAATAAGTAAAACATATAAATAAATAAGATCATTATGTATTATGGGGTTGGTATGAGTTGGATATACAAATAGAGAAGAATAATATCTCCGATACGTGTCCCGAATGCGGAGGGGATATTATCTCGATAGAGGATAAAAAAGAGCTGGTATGCAGTAATTGTGGGTTAGTTATTAGTGAGAGGGGAGTAGATTTCGCCCATAGTGGAAAACGTGCCTACACTGAAAGTGAAAAAAACAAAAGACAACGCACCGGCTCGCCGATTTCAAATCTCATACCAGATATGGAACTCACCACTATAATAGATAAAAAAAACATCCAAAACCCCGATCTGAAAAGGGCAGCCAAATGGGACACTCGGATGCCTTGGAAGAAGCGCAACTTGCTCATTGCCACCACCGAATTAAAACGCATAAGCAGCAATCTCAATTTACCAACCTATGTAAAGGAAGAGGCAATCCAATTATATAAAGAAGCATTTAAAAAGAAATTATTGCGGGGGAGATCGATTAATGCTATGGTCGCAGCATGTTTATATTTTGCATGTAGAAAAAAGAAAGTGCCTCGTACCTTACAAGAAATCTTGGAGCAGACCTCGGAAAGCGGAAAGGATGTACGAAGATCTTTTAAAGCATTGGTCAAAGAGCTAAAATTAAAAGCTCCTAACACGGACCCCAGTAGTCTGATACCCCGTTATATCGCAGCCTTAAAATTGCCGATTAAAATCGAGCACTTATCAATTAAAATTGTAAAAACCTTCCGCCATCAATATCCCACATCCGGTAAAGATCCTAAGGGAATTTGCGCAGGAGCGATTTATTTTGCTTGTAAAGCACGCAATATAAATATCACTCAGAAAGAATTAGCGGATGCGGTTGGTGTCACCGAAGTAACATTGCGATCACGTTATAAAGAGATGAAAAAGTTTTTTCATAGTTTGCAACGATAAAGATTTTCTTTCTTGTATTCCTTCCTTTAATCTCTGATTTGCATTATTATATTATATCATATCATATCTGTTTTTTCTATTATTCTAAGAATATATTTGTACATAGATGAGTTTTCCAGATTAAAACTAGTTATGAAATCCGTATTGAATATCATCAGTTCGATTTTTTCTAAATATCATATTCATCCCACATTATTCCCATTAGCGGATAAGTGAAAATATTCCCCCCTTCCCATCACTTTCCCACCGATTTCGAAGTATTAAAATAAAGTGCTTTATTATTTCAAACCATTGGTCTGATCTTTTATAAATTAACATCTAAAAAAAATTACAAAATTTTATTAGTAATATGAGCAAAATTGACTTTTTTTTTAATCCAAAATCAGTAGCAATTATCGGAGCAACTTCCAATCCTAAAAAATTTGGAAATACGGTTACGGCAAATATTCTCAGTAATAATAACTTAAAAAGTGAAATATTTTTGATCTCAAATAGGAGTCAGATTATTAGAGGGTTGAGAACCTATAAATCCATATCAGACGTTAAAATCGATGTGGAATTAGCAATATTGCTGGTTCCCGCATCATATGTCCCAAAAATTATAGAGGAATGTATTCAAAAAAGGGTAAAAGGTATTATTATTAATTCCGCCGGGTTTGGAGAAATTAATGAGGAGGGAAAAAAGATAGAACAAAAAATTGTTAAAAGATGTAAAGAAGCAGGAATTAGAGTTATTGGCCCCAATTGTGTAGGAATCCAAAATGTCCCCAATGGATTAAATGCCTCTTTTATTCAAACCCCACCACAAGGCAATATCAGTATGATTACCCAATCGGGATCCTTTGGTGTAGCATGTTTATATGAAATGAGACAAAATCATTTGGGATGTGCAAAATTTACTAATCTTGGCAATCAAATTGATATTTCCTTTAACAATATTCTCTCATTTTATAAAAATGACACCCAAACAAAAGTAATTTGTATTTATTCGGAGACTATTGCTAACGGGAAATCATTCTATAATAAAATCCGGGAAGTAACACCAATCAAACCCGTTATTGTATTAAAAGGAGGGCGTACAAAAATGGGAATGAGTGCTGCTAATAGTCACACTGGCTCCATGGCATCAAATTATAAGATTATGAAAGCCGCTATTCATCAGGGAGGTGCTCTTGTTTGTGAAAATATGTATGATTATATCACCGCATTAAAAGCATATTCCTTCCTACCGCTTCCAGATGGAGAAAAAATTGGTGTTTTAACCAACTCAGGAGGATCCGCGGTATTATTCAGTGATTATATGGAGAAATTTGGTTTTCAATTAGCAGATTTTTCCCCCTCCTTAAAGATAAACTTGCAAAAACATCTAATCTCTTTAGTCAAATTAGTCAATCCGCTTGATATGATTGCGGGAGCAAACGAGGAACAATATTATCAAGTCACTAAAGCGATGTTAGAAGATGATAATATTGATATTGTGGTCGCATGTACGGTTATTCCGCCTTTTTTAGATATGAAAAGCGATGAGCATCTCAATGGAATTATTAAAGCTTGGAATGAAACCCAGCGTAAAAAGCCTCTTATCCCACTTTTCTTGTTTGGACATGCATTTGAAGCCTTAAAAGTATTATCAGAAAAAGAAAAATTACCTCTTTTTATGATTCCTCGAGAAGCAGCTCACGCCACTAAATATTTAATAGAGAGAATGCGCTTTTTAAATTCCCTTGAATCTTCCTCATAGGAAAAAAAGATAGAAATAGGAAGTTATTTAAATCAATTCTTATATCTTCATGATTATTCCATTGATTCTTTTAAAAACACATTTTTAACAGCATCGGGAAGGATAAATCCTAAATAGAAGAGCATACTAGATAATATCAACAAAATTCGTATAATCGTAAGAGTTATTATTGTTAATGGTAGTACGGCATCAGCAAACGCAGCAATTACCCATATAATGAATGCAGATAATAGAAATTTACCTTTTAATTGAATATCGAGGTCTTCGGATTTAAAGGATTCTTTAGAGATTAAGATTCCTGAAACTAAGATGATAATCATAACTGAAATTAAATATATCCGTAAGAAACCCGTATATTCAATATCTACCAAACCATTCAAAGTTCCAAGCGCGCTTGGGTCTTTAAAAACAAAATAGAACAAGTATATTTCAACAATTATTCCGTAAACTACAAAAATAAGCAAGATAATCTTTTGGTATTGTTGAAACAAGAGTGTGGTCACCGATAAGATCAAGAGCATTACAAATATAGGGACGGTGGCGTTACCAAGTATCACATACATTTCAAATGAAAGACCTTCTCCGGTAACAAGTCCTAAAATAAATGAACTTGACGAGGGCCACCAAGGACATCCCAAAAATATCAGAGTTAATCCCATATACAAGAACATTTTTGACTTATATTTCAGATAACGTGTAGCTATATATAACCCTATAATGGAAGCAAATATCACATATATAGTACTAAATAGACCATTTATAAACTCTACTTGAGTTACGATTCGGATCACCTAATTTAATGTAATATAAATATACATATAAGAAAAAAGCTATATAAATATTTGCGTTAAAGGTTAAATTCTTTTACAGGGAGACATTTCCTCGTTCAAATAATCGTTTCTTTAACTGGACGATATTATTATCTTCGTTATATTCTAATAAGTCAATATTTTCAAGCTCATGAAGCGCGTGCAGAACCATGGCACCAGAAATGCCTGTTGTCATCTTAATTTCCTCTCGAGTCATTTGCTCTTTATCTCCATGTAAGAGCATTAGGATCCTAAAGTGGGGCTGCCCTTGCCATATATCTCGGAGTAGCACGTTATATATTGAGAGGAGGGCTTTGATACGATCTATGTTGAACTCCTCTTCTTCCTTATCCGCAACAATTTTAGAGAGTTTTTTCAGCTCTTCTTTCAGTGATTCATATTCTTTCAGTAATTTTTTTTGTTCTGCAGTTAAGGCTCCAATTTTTTGATCTCGCTCCTGTTTTTCTTTCTCTAATTGTTTTGTTTCTTCCTCTAATTGTATTTTCTCTTGTTCCAGCTTTTGTTTTTCTTCTTCTAATGCCTCTTTCTCTTGTTCCAGTTTCTTCGTTTCATCTTCAAGCTGCTGCTTCTCTCTTTCTAATAATGACTTCTCATTGCTTAAATGTTCCTTATCTTCTTCCAATTGTTTTAATTCTTCTTTCGCTTTTTGAAGAGAGCCTTTTATATTCTCTATTGCTGTAATTGTATTATTTATAACTTGTATCGTATTTTTTTCTTCTGTCATTGTGATTTCACATTCTTCATTCAATAAATAGTGATATGATAGAATAAAATAAGTCGTATAGAATAAATACTTCGTTTCAATATTTATTTGAGATCTCAATTGATATATCATTATAAAAGACGAAAAGCATTGTTTTAATACGGTTTAGGTCCAAAAAAAAGATAACCTTAAACCCTCCAGAAAATTATATTGATGAATCTTTTTTGTTTCCTAAGAAAAATCCTCTTTATCGATGGAGATGCAGAAAGGATAGATCCCCGCTGAGCTCTGTGAAATAGTTTCCGTGAAACCCGAAGGGAATACAATGGGGTAAGTTTACACGAGTAATCTCCTTCCACGATGATGCGTCTAAGATAAGCAAAAAGGATTTCTCCTCTTTAGCATCAAATATTAAAGAAAGTATCACTCCATCATCTTCCTTTTGAGCATTAGGGCTTGCAACAAAAACGGGCTCACCGGGATAACAATGAGAGGAACTCCAAAGCATACTTGTATCGTGCTCCAAATCCACTTTTACAAGATTTGTAAAAAAATCATTGTTTTCACTATTATTTTCACTCCCTGCAGCAAACACAAATCGATAAGGAATGCCCGAATACATTCCATAATTGATTCGGGGCAAATCCATTGGAACTTTCGAGAGAATTTCTTTTCCTATTTCTTTAGAATTTTTCAGATCTATTTTAAATCTAGTCAAGATACCCGTGGCATCTACCGGAGCAGAAGATCGTAGATACTTTAAATATAATTGGTCAATGATTGATGCATCGGGATATGTAATGATATCCAAATTTACTACATTTTCATCCCCTCTCTCTTCAAACGCATTAACATGATGGAACGCAAAAAATGCATCATAATCAATTTTATTTATGATTTTCCCGGTCTCTTTTTCAATGATGATGAATTGTACACCCCGATTAGGTTTCCATTTTAAATTGCTCACAAAGGGTGTTGTACTGAACATTAATTTGAGAGGATAAATCACCAATGGAATTTGGGTAATGATTAAATACTTTTTACTCATGCCAAAAGAGTGCATGTAAGAAGGATGTTTTGCAGATATGGTGGAAATGATGCGCTGATGCCCCGTTTTAACATCCATGCTAAAAATACAATAAGAACTTTGCCTTCCTAAATTAGTTAGATAGCTATAATGACAATTCCGTTCAAAATCAAAATGAGGATGAGCTGTTGATATCCTTCCACTGAGGGAATCACCCGGATTCTCATCATACTCATACTTGCCTATAGTTTCCAAAGTTTCAGGATCAAAACGTATAGGAAATCTTGTTTCGGTGAGAGCTATTATTTCATCTGCAAATTTATTAATACTCACATTACAATTATCGGTAAGATGTGGATTGAATATTGCTTTTATACGTTCGAAAAATGAGCGGGATGGAGTAGTACCAAATTCAGCATGAGCAATTTTTTTAGTTTCCATTGCTTCACAATAAGAGGCGCTCTGAAGAAATCTATTAGAGTAACTAATATGATCTTCGGAGAACTTAAAGGCAAAAAGCATGGCAAGCCCGTCAAACCAGTGATTATACTTTTGCTTTTCTACCTCAAATTGCGCAGGACCCGTGCGCAAAAGGGTCCCCCTTAGCCAAGAAGGTAACGTTCCTTCAATTTTTAATTGTTTTTTTGTAATCTCTTGATTAAGACTTGTAAATCCGAGATAATATTTTGATTGTTCCATTAGGTAGCAAACTCTATGAAAATAAATATCTTATTAGTAGTAGTAAGCCACTGCTTCTTAAATAGTCATGGGCTTATTTTAATAGATCTGATTCTTTTCAATCTTCTCTTGAATTAAATTAAGATTAAAATTAATGTCCATCAATATATAGATGTGTCATAAGGAATAGATGTGTAATTCATAGTAGAATAAAATATCCTTAAACATAGACACTATATTAATCAATATCTTACTTGAATACTATTG
>SHMU01000113.1 GCA_008080765.1 Promethearchaeota archaeon
TGAGGCGATCCGAAAGTGCAAAGTTATAAATCAAGCGGCATTTCTCCGATAAATCCCACAGGAGTTCTAATTGATCTACTGTGGGATAAATCCGAATTTTTTGGGTTAATTGCACGTTCTCTTCTCCTTGCAAGGGTCTCTTTCTATACTCATGTATAGTATGCGAGGTATTTAAAAGGAAGGGGTCCGTTAATTTAGTGATGTATAATGCGGAAAATCTCACCCACAGCATAAAACATGGAGATGCTCTGCGAAATTTATCCCCTCCATGAATGGAGGGGACTTCTTTCGCAATTAGTTAAATTTCTAATTACTAATATATGATCCGTGCAGATAATGGAGAAATCTAAGAAAATATTGATGGATAGGATAACATTGTATTCAAACGAAGCAATTAGAGTTATTGAAATTTAGAAGAGAAAATTATTGAACTTGACATATCCATATCATTTAAATCTGCGTTTGAATACCTTTTTGTCTATATTAATTAAATGGAGTGTTAAATATTTTAATTTTTCGGTTTTTTCTTCAAATTGGTATGATATTATTTCGAGAGAAAAGAATTAATGAGAAATTATTAGAATGAAAACATAGCATATTTGGTAAAAAAGGAATAGATTATTCCATTTTGCTAAAATTTAAGGTATTAATTAGGAGAGCTGATTAGGTCTTCAGCATCCATCCTTGTGGTTTGGAGCGTGAATAGGTGATTACATCTTGTTCATTTAGAATATCAATCATCTCTTCAACCTCTTCTTCGTTAAATCCCAAATCTATTATGGAGTTTACTAATTCTGATTTATTTTTGATTACTTTTTTCTCATTTAGGTGGCTTATTATTGCAGCTTGCAGTTTCTCTTGAGAAATATCCTTTTTTTCTGTCTTTTTGTCATTTTTTGTAGTTTTTGGAATTGTTTTCGCAAGTTCCCTTGATTCAAGTGATTTTTCGGTATTCATTGTCCAAACGGATGAATCCGGTTTCTCTTGAATGAGATAGTCATTCTCCTTTAAAAAGAGAATTTCCTCTCTAATTTTCTCCTCTTTATATCCAAAAGTTACTAAATCATCGACTAAAGCATCAATAGTTAAATAAAATTTATTTTGAAACAATTCAGTAATGAATTCTCGCAAATTAGTATGAATTACTTCGTAGCGTACTTCGGTTTCTCCCTTAGCTTTCTTGACTTTAGGCAATGTGATCTTTTTCTTGATATCGAGTTTTTTCCTTTTTCCCCATTCAAAATCGCTGATGCTTTGGATCTTTCTGTCATATCCCCCATAAATTATTTGTTTTTTATTCTCTATCCTATTATAAAGGGTAATAATGGACTGAATCGAAGTCTTTCCTGTGGTTTTCCATTTAAGTTTTATATCCAACGAGTCAAGACTGTCAGTTTGATAAATGCTTAATTTCCCGTGAGATCCCCCCACAATAAGCTCTTGTGCACCATCATTATCAATATCATCTACACATAATGTTAAAGGTCTTCCCTCTTTCATTCTGATATATTTTAAACGATCCCCCTCACTATTAAGGATTTTTAAATGAGAATCATCGCATGCCACTATGATTTCATTATATCCATCATTCGTAATATCTGCTACTTTTATATCATTTATGCGCTGACTTAAATCTCTCTGCCAAATGATCTCTAAATCATCATCTTCAAGATGAACCAGTTGCAATATCCCCTCTTGAGTACCCACTAACAGTGCCATAATAGGTTTTTGAAGATCAGATAATTTAAGAGCACCCACGGCACATGAAGTAACCCAAGAGGAATAATAAAGGATAAATTTGGGTTCCTTTGATTCTATACCCTCATAGATTTTCACCTTTTTACTTTCCAATCCATACACAAAATCCATAATACCATTTCTGTTTAAATCTCCTGCGCAACAACATAAAATTTTTCCTTGACTCTTTTGGTGAAAGATCCCTTGTAGCTTTTCTTCTTGTTCATCAAGTTTTAGTACCAACATGTTGCCATCACCGGTTCCTGCTAAGACTTCTTCGATACCATCAGTATCAAAGTCTTCAGAATAGGAACACCGAACCCATCCATCAAAGTCAGTAGAGCTTAAGAGGTTGGCATTTTGATCTAATAAGAATAATTTTTTATCATGTCCACCATAAATAAGATATATTTTTTCATCTGTTTTTAAGGTATTACAGGTTAATATTGCTCCAGTTGTTTCCAAATCCCAATTAAAATCATACGTTTTAGCTACAAGTGCTCCTTTTCTTTCCTTTTCGATCTGTTCCTCAATTTCCGTTTTTATATCCGAATATTTTTCCACAAGCCTCTCATCATTAATCTGTTGTGATAGTTTTATTATATCTTCACAATTTGCTACGGCGTTCTGTAATCGTTTTTTTTCTCTATTTTGTTGCAATATTATTTCTAATTCTCTTATTTCTTCTCGGATTTTTTCTTCTTCATTACGTGCCCGAATACGAGCTTTGGTATCTTCAATTAGTTGTGTATATTGGTTTGTGATATCTCCCCTTCTGATTGAGGTGCTTAATTTTATTGCTTCTTCTGCAAGATCGATTACATCCTCATAATTTTTTTGTGCTTGATTTTCTTCAATTTTCTTTTGCAGTTCTTCGATTTCATCTAAAACCTCTTGTTCTTGTTCAAGTTTATGTTTTTCTTCGAGTAGTTCAACTATTTCATCTTTTTGATTGCTATAATCTTCCCATAAAGTATTTTTTTCGGCGAATGCGGCTAATTGAATGATTTCTAAAGATATTTCAAAAGCCTCATCATAATTTTTTCGTTTTTTCGCATCTTTAAATTCTTTTTGTAATTGGGTAAGTTTCTTATCGAGTTCTTCTTTTTCTCGTTCTTTCTCAATTTCTTTTTTAATTTCTTCAATTACGCTCTCATATTCTTTTATTTTATCTTTATGATCAATAGAGCGGGCAAGTTTGATAATTTCCTCACAATGTTTAATTGCAACATTATGTCTTGCAGAATCTCGATTAATTTTCACTTTTTCTTCCAAATCAGCAATTTTTTTTTCGGTCTTTTCTTTTTGTATTTCTTCGATTATATCTTCATAGTTCTTACTAATATCCTTTTTTCGAATAGAATCTGCGATTTTAATGATTTCATTACATTTCCTAATTGCAGAATCAAATGATTGAGCCTTTCGGTCTTTTTTTACTTCTTCTTCTAATGTTTCGATTTTTTGTAGTTGCTTGTAGTAATCTTGTTCAGCATCTTTAATTTCTTTCCTTAAAATTCTCAGCTGCTCGTTAAAGTATCTATCTTGTTTTTCTCTTACTAAATCTTCTACAATGTCCACTTTTGAAAGTGCGTCTTCGAATTTATTCCGTTTAGTAAGTTTATTGGCTTCCTTGATAATATCTTCTACTTTCTCTAAGAGCTCCGAATCTATTTTTTCTTCGGTAAAATAGAATTTGTAATCAAAACGCTTCTGATTCGGTCCTTTATCGATGCAAGCACTTACAATAACGTTTTTATAAAAATTTTGCCAAATAGCTAGACTTTCAGAAAATCCGGAAGTTTTTAATCTTTCTGTGGCATCTATTCGCTTTATATCAATTACATCACGCTTGATAAAGTCTTCTCTTTTATATTTCAAGAGATATTGCTTTATTTCATCCTCTCGCTTTATAAAAACCTTCTTATAAGTTTCAAATAATTCATCTAGTTTTTCCATTATCTTTATAGTTCAGAGATTTCTCTACTTGTGTATCATTAATGTAAATATGACAAGAAACTAATATAAACATTTTTAAAAAAGAAACTATGGAAATAACTTATAAGTAATTATAGTTAATAATAATCCTACTCATTGTTTTAATATACAATGATTGTATTTGGTTTAATATGCAATGATAATAGTCCTAATATTCATATATAAAATTTAAATTTCATAAAGCCTTGTACTGATACTCATACACAATAAAAGAATAAAAAGAGTGAAGCAAATAGGAAATGCCAAAAAGTAAAGTTAATAGAGTGATTCTCTGTATTATTGATGATGTACGATCAGATCAATTTTTTTCATTGATCAAAAAAGGCTTACTTCCCAATTGTAAGAAATTGATGGAAAGTGGAATGTATTCAACGAATTGTATTACTGACTTTCCTGCATTAACCTACCCTACTCAAGTTTCAATTATCACAGGAGCCCATACAGGGGATTATAGATATGAGGTTTGCCATGGAGTCCCTCTCTCCAACTGGATGGACAGAAATTACAATCCTCCTCTTGTGCGTAATTATGGGTCGAAAAATCTGGACATTTATAAGATAAATGAAGATTTGGGTGATAATTGCAAAACTATTTGTGAAATGATTCAAGAAGGTAATAAAACAAGCATCATTCAATTTATTAATAGGGGGGTAGATTATTATTTTCCAGAAAATAAATTAAAACTCGCTCTGTATTATTTGATGATTAAATATTACCCAAAATTTAGAACAACAATCAAGTATGTAAATACAATTGTAATCAAAAAATTGCTGGATATATTTAGGCGTCCCAATCATTATTTTGAAACTAATGAGGCACCTATTTGTTCATTACTCTGGTTTTTAACTTCAGATATGGTAATGCACAAATTTGGAAGCGAAAGTCTGCTTTACAAAATAAATCTTATGCAAATCGATAGATTAATGGGTCTATTAATTAGTGGATTAAAAGAATTAGGATATCTCGACGATACAGCAATTGCTCTCACCTCAGATCATGGCAACTATAGAGCCCAAGGTGTTGGTAATCTAGACTTGTTCTATAAACATACAAGATTGTCAAACTATCATCCCCGGAAGAACCAAAAAGGAATGATGAATATTTCTGAATTTGCAAGTTTGGGATTTTTCTACTTCAATCCAAAGAACATGAATTTACAAAATGCCTCGAAAATTAAAGATGATAATCCGTGGTTTCGTCCTTCATTAGAGTTTTTAGAAGCATTTGGGACACGAAAGATTAATGTATTCAATGAATTATTTAGGATAAAGAGTGTTAAATTATTGTATTACGCTGCCGAGACCAATACACCTCAAAAAGGGCAAATCTTTTTGCAAAGAAAAGTAAATGCCAATAAATTGATTCGAGGCAGATTGGAATATAGAGGATCGGGAGAAAATATGCAAACCCGATATGTCTTTGAAGATTCAACTCAACAAGATGTGTTTAAATATTATAAAAATGCTACTGCTGTAAAGTACTTAAATGGAAAATTTTATGGAATTGATGAATGGTTGAAAGCGACTTCTCATTTAGACTTTCCTCTTTATCCAGATCTCTTATGCCGGCATTTTAAAAATCCTCGTAGTGCTGATATTATAGTAAGTACTGAAGGAGATATTACATATAACATAGAACAAGGCAAAAAGAAAAGTAATCAAGTTTTTAAACACGATATTGGGGCAAGGAGGAGTTCAATTGTGCCACTGATAATTTCGGGGTCAAATGAGATTCCAAAAGGTGAAATAAGTTATTGTAAAATAACTGATATTATTCCAACTCTCCTTTCATTATTAGGAAAAAAAGCCCAAATCAACTTAATAGGAAATAATTTAAAAAATAATTTAATTTAATGAGCTTTAGTGATTAAGTAGTTTTTTCAACTCGTTGCTCTTTAGTTTTAATTACGGGTTTATCACTAAAGACCATTAAATAATAATGTAAAGATTTAAAGGTAATTCCCGAGATAATGAGTATTAATCCCGAAAGAGAAAGGAAGATGGGGCTTCTTAGGAAATAAAAATACCAGATTTCTATTAGCTTATATCCCGTCCCAAATGTTTCTCCTTGTACTTCATACGTAATTTCTTGCGCAAAAATCCAAGGATATAAATACCAATAGAGGAAAACTGAAAATAGTAAAAATGTTCCACAAATTATCCAAGCAAGCCAGAATTTGATATAATCAAAATGTTTTTTATCCCCTATAATATAGCGAATATTCTGAATGAGGGAATAGATTGCTAAGATAATTATCCCCGTTGTTAATAGCGAGAATAACAATTGATAACTGTTCAAAAACGTAAAACCTATAAAAGAGGTATAATTTAATCCGAAGATCCAAATATAATTTTCAAAATGTGTCAAATTAAAAGTCCAAGAAACATAAACGGTTGGAACAGCTAAACTAAATATTGCCAATACTAAGCATGAGAGAGGGATTAAAACAATTAACTTTTTCTTATTTTTCATGATTATTTTGTATATTTTTTTTTTATGCTAGTTAAAAAATAGAAATATTGTTTAATTTAAATTAAAATTACGATATCTCAATATGTTTTGCCGTCACCATATAGTGGACTTTTTCCGCGATTTTACAAGCACAATCACCACAGCGTTCTAGATAATAGGCAATCATAATTATATGAGAGCTTATGCTGATATTTTTTGGATCCTCAAGTACAAAGGAAACTGCTTGTCGAAAAATAGACCATCTCATTTTATCAATTTCGTCGTCGCGTTCTTCAAAATCTTTAATTTTATCGATTTTTGATTCTTTAAAAGCTTCTAGAACATCAAGAATCATTGGTTCTACATGCTCCCACATATGCTGGATGCCCACCATTTCAGAGAGCGGATGAGAAGTTGTTAATAATTTTACACTTTTAGCAATATCTTTTCCATATCGACCAATTCTATATAAATATGTAATTGTCTTTAATATAGTCGCTAATCTTCTTAGATCTTTTGCCATCGGTTGAAATAGATGTAATGTTTTAAGAGTTTCATCTTCAATTTTATCATCATATTGTCGAAGTTCATCTTTTCTTTCCAATACAGATTTCGCAAGATCAACATCATTATTAATTAAGGATATTGTTGCATCTTCAAGCATTTTAAGTGCAAAATGTCCCATTTCTAAAACTTCTTTTTTTAATTGAACAATTTCTTGTCTCATTACTTTTGACGCTATTTTTCTCACCTCTAACCGAATCTACCAGTTATATAATTTTCTGTTAATTTTTTCTGCGGGTTTTCAAATATTTGCTCCGTTTTCCCAAATTCAATCAATTCTCCCAGATACATAAATCCAGTATAGTCAGATATCCTTGCTGCTTGTTGCATATTATGAGTAACGATGATTACAGTATATTTTTCCTTTAATGCTTTGCATAATTCCTCTATCTTTCCAGTTGCAATAGGATCTAACGCAGATGTCGGTTCATCCATCAATATTACTTCTGGATCTATTGATAACGCTCGAGCAATACATAATCTTTGTTGTTGCCCTCCAGATAGTGCCATTGCTGAATCCTCCAAACGATCTTTCATTTCTTCATACATGGCGGCTTTTTTTAAACAGTCAACTACAATTTCATCTAAGAGTTCCTTATCAAAGATTTGATGAACTCTTGGACCATAGGTAATATTATCTCTAATTGACATCGGAAAGGGATTTGGATTCTGAAAAATCATCCCAATTCTACTGCGTATACTTCTCACATTAGCCCGTTTTGCATAAATATTTTCTCCATGGAATAATACCTCTCCTTCAGTCTTACAATCATCAATTACATCATTCATTCTATTAAAAACACGTATTAATGTTGATTTTCCACATCCAGAAGGTCCTATAATCGCGGTTATGCTGTTTTTAGGGATATTCATATGAATATCTTTTAATGCTTGACTTTCACCATACCATAGATTTAAATTCCTTGTTTCTATTATATATGGATTTTTCATTTCTTGTTCCATTTCTGAAGTTACATTTTTCTTACTAATTTTGTTTGACATATTTATATCTCTTCACCAATCTTTCTTTTTTCTATAATAGGATCGAAGCAAAAATGATACTAAATACATAGATAACACGAGCAACAATAATGTTAAAGCTACTCCTCCGGCTCTAGCATCTGCATCAGGGAATCCTAAAATAAGTTTATATAAATGGAATGTTAAAGCTTGTGTTTCACCTGTCCACCCATCTAAAGTAAGAATTGCCCATGGATCGAATCTCTGTGTGAAGCTGGCTGCCGTAAAAAGTATCGGAGCTGTTTCACCAGCAACTCTCCCCATTGCTAATATTATTCCCGTTATAATAGCGGGTAAGGCAGCGGGTAAAGCTATTTTAGAAATAGTATGCCATTTTGAGGAGCCAAGTGCTAGGCTTCCTTCTCGAAATGATTGAGGTATCGCTTTTAAGCCCTCTTCAGTAGTTATGATTATTACTGGCAAAATCATAAGTGCCAATGTAATTGTGCCCGCAAATAAAGATCTTCCTTCCATTAATAATACTATTGCTACATATCCAAATAGTCCAAATACAATAGAGGGTGTCCCATTTAAACTTGCTATTGCTAATCGTATTGTTCTTGTAATTGGACCTTCCTTTGCATATTCTGAGAGATATATCCCTGCTAATATGCCTATAGGAACTGCAAATAGTATTGAAAACAAAGTAAGTTCTAATGTTCCAATAATTTCTCCTGCAACTCCTCCCATATCTATTGGAGAGAGCCCTCTTAAATATTCTTTTATTTCATCAGAGACATCTAAATCATTAATTATGAGATTTTGAAATATATTTGAATCAGAGCGGGATGGTTCAGTTAAAAATCCTTGAGAGAGAAATGTTGGAAGCCCATTCTCAAAGATCGAATACACAATTAATCCAACAAAAAATAATACAATAATTGCTGCAATTAATAACATCGCGAACGCAAAAATCTGTTGGATTTTAGGCTTCAAGCGCTTAAAAATGAAGAGGATTAGAAGAATCCCAGAAACAATAAGCAAAGCGTAATAAATACCCATTTCTGGATAATATGGAAGAAACCAATCACTAAGAAGCCAAGTTGCAAAGGCAAAAAAGAGAACACCTAAAACAATACCTTTGCGCCTCCTTATGATCATTCTTACATAATGTATTCCGATTTCATCTCCAAGTTTTTTTCTATTTCCTTTTTCATTTATATGATCCTTTTTTATTCGAATAGTGTTCATAAGCCTTCCTAATAAATGCGATATTCCTCCTATTGCTGCTCCAGTGGGCATACATATCGCTATTCCTACTAAAAATGACCGTAATACTTCCCATACTAGTACTAAGAGCGGAAAGCGAATACCTCCTAAAGAAGAGGAAAGTTTATACATCTCCAGTCCAGAAATACTGAATTCTAGTTGTTCTCCTATTTCTTCTATATTTATTACAAATTCTAATCCTAGATCTGAAATCACTCTTGCTGTATTCAATAAACCAACAATTCCAAATGATATTCCAATTATCAATCCTATTACTAGTCCACTTTTCAATAGATTGATTCTTTTCTCTTTTATTTTTTCCTTATTAAAAATTCTTTTTTTCGATTTACCCGTAAATTTCCTTCTAATTCTTGAAAGAACCAAATTTGCTATGAGATTTATTATTAAGGAAATTATAAATAATACGATGCCTAAAGCAAATAATGATTCTCTATGAAGACCAGAAGCATTTTTTATTTCCAACGCTAAGGTTGCAGTTATAGTCTGAACACCAGAAAATACATTCGTTATTGGTTCTGGTAAAATAATTTGATTGCCCGCAACCATGGTAACAGTAATAGTTTCTCCCAATGCTCTTCCCATCCCTAAAATTATACCCGCAGTAATTCCTGACATCGCAGCGGGAATAACCACTTTACTTATAGTTTGCCATCGGGTTGCTCCCATCGCAAGTGAAGCATTTTTTAAATCCTGAGGAACTGAATCAATTGCATCCTCACATACACTTACAATCGTTGGTAACGCCATAATTGCTAATAAAAAGGAAGCATTCAACCAACATAATCCCGAATCAAGCGCTAATTGTATCTTTAAAAAATCATTTAGAATAGTACGCCCAAAATACCCAAATATCACAGAAGGGATCCCCGCGAGCACTTCTACTGTGCCTTTTAGTATCTCTTTTATTTTTTTAGGAGCTACTTCTGCTATAAAAACGGCTGTCGCTATACCTAGGGGAATGGCAATAAGTAATGCTCCGATTGCTACTAATAGTGTACCCATAATAATATTGAATGCTCCAAATAATGGAGCTGAAATATCATTCCCGATATCCCTATTCGGTGCCCATACTTGCCCTAAGAAAAAATCACCTATAGGGTATTGATTAAAAAAATCTCCTGCAAGTGAAAACAAGTAGAATATGATTACAAATATTATCATTATAGCTAAGGATGCCATAATGAGGAGTAATCCTCTCATAGACTTATCAGTAGTAATCGTTGATTCAGTTGTATCTTCTTTAATGGTTGATAATAATTCTTCCTTAGTTTTAACTTCTGATGCCATATTTGTTTTTTCTTTTTTATTTGAAGTTTAATGCACAATAGAATACTGGAAATTCAAAAAAAACACCAATCTTCTATTTGTTTATTATTTTCTTTTGATAATTGTTAGAATAATTAAAAAATTCTCAATATAGAATATGTATATCTATATAAACAGGAGCTAAACCTTTAAAACCAAATTTTTCAAGGTACTCTTACTTCATTCACCAAAAAAGGAAAATAGAGCAATTAAACTCAAAGTAAATATTAAAATTATTAAATAATAATATTTTAAAAATAAAATGTTGAATAACTCTATATCTCCCAATTCCGATATATTTGAGGAGTACAGATAAAATAACTGGAGAAAGAGAGTAATAAAAAAAAAGTAGAACCTATTTTGAAATTATCTACATATCCCGATTTATAGCTTTAAAATTTTAATGCATGATTTCTAAGAATAAGTAATAATATATTCAAATAAAATAAATAGGAAGCCATAAAATCTATTAAAATTCTTGAAAATTCTGATTTAGAGATGTAATAAAGTAAAAACTAAATTTGGTGATATATTGAGATTTTAAATATTCACACTAAATAGGATATCAATCTACTATAACATTTTTTTTCAGTAGTTAAAAAATGGAGAAATTAGAAATTAAAAATTAAAAATTTTAAATTAAAAATTTAAAAGATAAAAAAAAAGTAATTTAAATTATATTTTAAGATTTACAAGATTTGTTTCTTATGCCATTAGGGTCCAGTGCCTGAAGTTCGTAAGATTATTCCGCCCTTTTTACTTTCGTCAGTAGCGGTTCTTGTATCATATCCATCATCAAAGATTTTAATATAACCTACACTTTCTACGATGCTTTGTCCGAGATCTCCTACGAGAGGATCTACTCCAAGAACAAAGTCAATGAAAGCTCTTACATTCGTTGGAATTGTTGATCCAGGCACCATTAAGTGTAAGAATCTTGATATTGGATAAGTAAAGTTCGCAATAGTTTCGGCAGTTGCCTCAACTGGGTCTTCCCATGAGGTAGTGGTTGTATTCCATGGTTTAATATCTATTTTATAATGCACTGCAGAGCTATAAAAAGCTAATCCAACATAACCAATTGAATAGTCTGTTGATCCCACTGTTTCTTTCATTGCGGGATTTCCATCTGCTGTTGCATATCCTCCAACTGCGCTATTATATGAGGAGTTAGAACTCAATTTTTGACCAGAAGTACCTCCACCATAATATAATGTATAATCTTCAAAAGTCTCCCTTGTTCCAGATCCTTCTTCTCTTGTTATTTCTGCGATGTCTTGATTTGGAGCATTGTTAATGTCAGAATATCCTGGACCTAATGCTGCCAGGTCATCCCATTCTGCTATAGCGCCACTATAAATCATATGAAGTGCATCTAAAGTCATCCATGACATTGTTGTACTGCCAGCGTCAAAACTAGACTTATCAACAATAATGGTGACTCCATCTAAGGCAAATCGAACATCATTATAGGATCCATATTTATCAATCATATCCGAATGTTCAGCTGATTTCATTGGTCGAGACATCATACCAACATCAACGATACCACTGTAAACGTCATCTGCTCCTTGTCCAGAACCTCCTCCAGATACACGAATATCATAATTAGAATGATATGTCATATAGGTATCTGCATGGGCAGTAATGGCTGGATAGCAGGTTGTTGAACCCGAAATCGCAAGATCTACATCACCGGTAGGTGTACCGAAGAGATCTGTGCTTAAAGTAGGACCACTTTGAAAATTGGCTACTTGCGTCATTGTAAAGGCTTGTAATCCAATTAAGAGTCCGAAACCGGCGACTGTCACGATTAGTGTGACCAGCGCCATTTTTTTTGGTTCCATTTTTTTTTATACCATAAATTTTGGTAATTAGGAAATTATTAAAGAGGTTAAAAGACTTGCTAATATAGAAGCTTTAGAAATCTATAGAAGGTTTAGGGATATATAAACTATATAGGTGCTTCTTTATTATTATTTTTGATGATTATGAGTCCAGGGACAATGTGAGCATCGTGAGCGATTTAGGTAACAAATGATAAAGAGGATGTGGGGATGACAAGGAGTAGTGTTATTTGAAGTGTTCATTCCATTTCCATTCATCAAATAAGGACTCTAGACAGACGCTGCGGAGGTCTTTTTTACATGTATGAATTATTTACCCAATTTCTTGAGTCCATTTCTAATCTACGCAACTTAGAGTGGTTTTGGACTAAATATAATCACCTTGAAACCTTTCCGGAGAGGAGCAGAAAGCCTTCCAGCTTGGAGTCGCTGAATGTGTACGGGAAACAATTAATATATCTTCTTAAGAGTATTGTAACCCTTTGCAAATTAAATGAGATTCAATTATACGAGGGTATGGAGAAGGAGCAGAGCGATCAGGATTTACATGTTGCTTTCCTCCAAGCAGGAGCGTTTTCTCAAAGATATAAAAGCGAGATATTGGGCATATGAGAGGAGATAACCTTCTAAAAGGGTTGGGCCTCTAAATAAAGAATTGTAGAAAAGCTGTCATATAATTATCCTTAAGAGTTTTTGTTTCATTTGCATCATTTTTCAAATCCTTTTTATCTAACTAATCTTGAAAATTTTTCGAATAATATATTGATGGGATTAGATTGAAGTCAATTACCCACCACTAACGTTGTGGGCTTGTAACTAGAACTCTTCCTAAGGATTCTATGGAATCGGTCATCGGAGATACTGCTACATTAGGGATACTTCTTATTCCCTTTTTAGGACGATTGACAGA
>SHMU01000114.1 GCA_008080765.1 Promethearchaeota archaeon
TAAGAATCAAAAAACAAAGAGTGGCGTCTCATCCACCGACTAAACTCGGTGGTTTCCACGCTTGCATAATATATGAAGTTTAAAACCTATCTTTTTGGCACATTAAATAATAAGAGAACTGATGCTTGCTAATCTTGGAAAGGTTTCTGCCGCTTCTCGAGCTATTGGCCCCCTTATTTCAGTACCTTTTGGTTCTCCTTCTTTTGTCACGATTACGCCTGCATTATCTTCAAATGCTAACCGAGTTCCATCAAGTCTTCGAAAAATCCTGCGCTGACGTACGATTACGCATTTTAAGATGTTTCCACGTAATTCGGGTTTACCCTTTCGTATGGTGACTGTACAAATATCACCCACTGTTGCTTGAGGGAGCCTCCGTTGCCTTGTTTTTGTATGATCCACATTAATTATTTTTGCAATCTTAGCACCTGAATTGTCAGTAATTAAAATTTTGGACCCATTAGCTAAACCATAACTCGTGCGAGGTTTGACAATCTTTTTTCGTCCTAGTTTTCTTCTTGTTCCCATTCTATTCACCTATTTTCTGTGTTTTACTTAACACCACAAACGCTTTTGATTTAGAGATCTTGCGTGACTCGCCCACTAGAACCCTATCTCCGAGTTCAATTGCGTCTTCTAAGCACGTAGGTAAATGGCACGCTAATCTTGAGTTCCTGCGTTCATAGCGCTGATATTTTGGTACAAATTGTACGTAGTCAAATCTAATAATTACTGAATTGCGAGCTTTTTTCGAGACTACCACTCCCTTGGTAATTTTTCCTCTAATTCTAATTTTGCCGTGAAAAGGGCAGTTTATATCATTACAGTCTTCTGCCTTTACATTTGGAGGAGTAACGTTTGGAATACCGATATTTCTACTCATTTTTTGTTCTAACCCTTTTTATTTTCTAAATCTTTTTTTCTTTTTTAAATGTCGCAGTCGATTTTCTGGGCGCCCAACAATTTTGGAGCCATCGACTTGTAATATATTTATTTTATTAGCTTTCTTTTGTTCCGGAAGTTTAATCCGAAAGATATAATTATTTTTTATATACTTTTTGATCTCATTCGTATGAGTTTTTATATAGAGCATGTTTTCTGTATCATCAATGACTATTCCTGCGGATATAAATGTTTTTTTTCCTTTGTTAGACGATTTTGGTTTAATATATACTTCAAATCCAATCAAATCGTGATAGATTACATATTTTGGATTAATATTAAACTTCATCTTCAAACTGCTCTTGTTTTTCTTCGTTAATCACAGTCAATATGCGTGCAATTTGTTTGCGCAAAATTTTTGCTTTTGCAGGATTATCAGACACACCACCACCGGTTTGTGTGCTATAAAGCATCATTAATTCCTCGCGCAAATCAACTAATGCCCTTCTTCTTTCTAAATAATCCATTTCTCTAACATCTGATGCTTTTAAAACCATATTGATTCACATTTACTTTTTAATAGGATAGAATAGAATTTATTGGGATTGGATTTTTTTTTTTGTTTAAGTTAGGAGTTTTCATCTTCAAGCTCTTCTTCATGATTCTCTTCCTCTCCAGCAGATTCAATGGACACTTCGGAGATTTCTTCTTCATCAACTTCATCGATTAATTCCTTATCCTCCATGCTTAATTCTTCTTCTGATTCCTCTACTAAATATTCTCCTGCTCGAAGCTTTTCTGCCTTTGTTTTTGGTTTTTTAGCTTCAATTTCTTGCTGTTTTTTCCGTAGCAGATCGGTTTTTATTTTAACCTGATCTCCGGTAGGATAATCTGAGTGGAAGATTTTAACAATAATACCTAATGTCCCCGATTTTTGGATGCATTGTGCAACTCCTTTTTCTACTGCAACTTGAGCGGGATGTCCGCTTTTTTTCATCGTTCCCGCTCTAAAGATTTGTGTTCGGGCTCTCTGAGAAGTAACTTTTCCGGAAATTCTAATCTCTACTCCTTTAACTCCGGCCTCCATAATTCTTCGGAGAATATAATAGCCCGCTCTCCGATAGTGCCTTCCTCTATCTAAGGAGTATGCCAATCGTTCTGCCATTATTTGTGCATCTAAACTGGGATTTTCTATTTCCTCTACTTCTATCTGCGGACGTTCTAGATTAAATTTGGATTCTAAAGTGTCTGTTATTTCTTGAATCCGCTTTCCTCCCTTTCCTATGACGAGTCCCGGACGTGAAGTCTTTAGCGTGATTCGAACACCTAAGGGTGTCTTCTGGAAATCAATTCCAGAAAAGCCCGCTCGTACCAGCTCGGATCTCAAATATTCATTGATTTGCATTAATTTAATGCCTTGCTCTATATCACCTTAAGGAAGGAATCCTTCACTTAAAAAAGTGTTTGGCAAGAGGCATTAGTAGCTTTCACCGACCATTTTTATCGTATTATATTAATAATTTATTTCTCTATAATTATATAATCTCGTACTATTATTTTGATGTTCTTTACGATAGATTAAGAAGGAAATTCATATACCACTATTTCAACATGAGAAAGATGTTTATAATAGGCAGTAGATCGTCCATGGGCACGCTCAATATATCTCTTGATTATTCTTCCTCTATGAGTAGCAGCGTGGATGATTCTGCAATAATCTATATCTAATCCTTTATACTCTGCATTCGATTCCACTTGCGTAAGAAGCTCATATATCCTTGCAGCTGATTTTCGGGGGTATCTTCCGGCATACCATTTAAACTGTTTTAGATCTTTTTTATGAGCTACTTTTTTCTTATGGCGTCTAAAAGGCACCGATTGCTGCATACGAATTACCTTTTCTAAAAATCCTTTTGCCTCATCGATGTACATTCCTTTTAGCACAGCACAAATCTCCCGTGCATGCTTCGGCTTAATACGTAAATCCCTTCCGCTTGCTTTCGCTAAACGTTCAGAATCATATTTTTCTTCGCTAAATGAATACCCCCAAGATGGCATTTTTTATTTCACTTCTTAAACTCGTTTTATTTTCATCAATGTAGTTATTATTTTTCTTCTTATTATGGAACTTGTATATTGTACTATTTAAGCGGTACATATTTGCTACTCCGTGTAGCGCCGATACCAGGTGTACCGTGTTCTACTCGTCTCCGTGTGAGAGAAAACTCTCCTAAGTAATGCCCAATCATATCGGGTTTAATGTCAACCACAATATAATCTAATCCATTATAGACACCTACCTTTAACCCTATCATTTCAGGGAATATTACCATGTCTCTGACGTGTGTACGGGTAAGGATATCTTTGCCGTGTTTTTTTGCCCGATATGCCCTTCTTAGTCTTTCAAGTAGTTTCTTTTGTCGCGGCGGAAGACCTCTTTTAAGAGAGCGTCTTGCTCTAGCGGGTAATAATTGAATAAAGGAATCCATATTCATTTTTTTGAGCTCCTCTATCGTGTAGCCCCGATAGTGAAATTTGAGCTTATCTAACTCACTTTCAGCATCTAATTCCTCTTTTTCAGAAGAGTTATCTTCTATAGCATCTTCTTCAGCATCCGCTTTAGATTGTGCTACGTCCTCTTCATCTTGTTCTTCGTCGGGAGTCATTTTTTTCATCAAATAGTAGTTTATCGATTAGGATAGTTCCATTAATTATTTTTCAAAATATACTAAATTATGTTGCTATGTAAAAAGATCTAATCTTTGGTTAAATTTTAATTTAATTATAATCCTTTCAAAATACGCAGTCTAAACAATAAAGTTTATAAGGAAAAATTAAAGAAAAATCAATAAAAAGTAGTTTCCTCTTCATATATGTAATTTAATTATAGGATATTAACCTCATTGAGTACAATTTCTTTAATTGAAGGTAATTTGAGTACTAATTTCTAAAAGAATAACGAATCACTTCTTGGATCCTCTATTTATAATGATTGGGATTAAATACTCTTTCAATATCTTCCTCATCAAAATGACCGCTCCAACGCTCTTTAATTACAACGAATTGATCGCTTTTAGTATTTGGGTTGATAATGGAATGATAATTTCCAACCGGATTTTCTATATGTGTTCCCGACTTCACATAATAGTATACGTGAGTTCCACTTATCACTATTGGCTTTCCCTTGACAATTTCCCAATATTCACTCCTTTCTTGATGAATTTGAAAAGAAATTCCTAATTGTGGTCTGATAAAAATAAGATTAAAGTCGGGATAGGTAAATTTAATGCTATACCATTTAGGCAAAATGTCAATATATCCTTCGGGTATGTCATGAACTTTTTTAAATTCATCCGGGTTTATCTTGGGAAAGTTTGAATCTTCATACTTATAGGGATCATACACAATGGTATGATCAGTGAAATCTTTACTGAACTTTAATTGAAGCTCTTCATCAGAGCGATTAATTATCATGTAATGTGTGTGAGGAGCGATTTCTAAATCCTCGGGAAGGATATTTCGCGTTAAAAATTGGCTCCCATTAATGAGAAAAATATCTGTTAACTTCGAAGAGTTAAGCTTTATGACTAAAGGAATATCCTTATTTTTTCGTAATGGAGTACCCCTATGAGAAGATAATTGTTCGGTTATCATGTTTCTTTTTCTTCTTTGTTTCTTTACTTTTTTAGGCATTTCTTATATATGCATAAATTCAATAGATTATTGATTGATAGATTCATATTGTTGTACTCGAGCAATAATTTCCTCGTAATAAGGCAAAGATGCTTGTGCACCTCTGCGAGTTACCGCAATTGATGCCGCACAAGTGGCATACTTAACCGCCTCCAATAGAGGCTTTTGCTTAGATAATTCGCTGGTAAGAACCCCACAAAAGCAGTCTCCTGCCCCCACCGTATCTACTGCTCTTACTTTAAACGCAGGTACAGTTATACAACTGTCCTTTTTATCCTCATAAATAAGACATCCCTTAGCACCAAGGGTAGTAATTACTGTAGGGGTTCCTAAAGAGGAAAGACTTCGGGCTATTTGCTCAACTTGTTTGATACGGGGAGTTCCTTCATCCCAATCTCGTTTAAACCCCAATATCGAGTGGAGAGCCCTGAGCTCCCCCTCGTTTGGAACGAGAATATCAATTTTTTGGAAAATACTTTTGGGAAGGTTTTTCATTGGTGCGGGATTCAAGATCTTGATGCATTCTCCTTCTGAGGCAATTGAAAATATCCTTTCGATTGTTTCTAAGGGTATTTCCATCTGAACGATTAAAGATTTCGCCTCGCGCACGATATCTGCCCGGTCATGGATCTCCTTGGGATGCAATAACACATTCGCACCAGGAGCAACGCTTATCATGTTTTCACCCTCTGCATCAATCATGATGAAGGCTACACCACTATGTGATTGAGGATCTCTTACTAAATGGGAAATGTTTACCCCTTCTTGTTGGAGATTTTGAATCATTTGGTCACCTAAAGTATCAATACCAATTTTTCCAATAAAAAAAGTGGTACTTCCATCTCTTACGGAAGCAACCGCCTGATTTGCTCCCTTTCCACCTAAACATTGCCTAAAAACTCCACCAGTTATTGTCTCTCCCGGTGTGGGTAACTTCTCGGAGTAGATATTCAAATCCATATTGCTTGAGCCTATAACTAAAACATAATCCTTATCTTTAAGATTATTTTCCACAAGTCACCATCTTAGTTTTATATTCTCAAAAACTTATATAGAAGATAATTATTTCCCCTATTAAAATACTTTTTATATACATTAGCACAAAAATTAACTCAAAATTTAAGAAAATCATTAAACAAAAAACTAGCAAACTAAATAGCAAACTAAATAGCAAACTAAAAAAAAGGTTCAATAACTAAAACCAATACATTTGAAATGGTTTTTATTTATAATGATATTTTTTATAATAAGGTAGTTATTACCTCAAAAAAAAATTATCATGACTAATTGGTGAATGTAAAATGTCAAAGGATAAAATAATTGGCGCAATAGTTATTTTACTTGGAATTTTGATTGCCTTAGTGTATACATTAGGTTCTATTGTTGACCTGATCTTAGAAGAAATGTTCAAAGGCAGTCTAAATCATCCTCTAGCACATGGTGTAGATTTAACCTCTTCTTGGCTCAGTGGAATTGATTTATTCAATTGGCGATACTTTGTTGTTGGGCCAATGTGGTTAGTTGTTATTCTCATCGCAATTATCGCGATCTGGATCGGATACAGCATGCTCACTACTCCTGCTCCAGTACCTCTCGAAGAATTAGAAGAAGAGTTGGCAGCAGAGGAAGATGAAATAGCAGAGGAAGAATAACAGAATTAATTCTTTCTTTTTTTATTACTTTTTATTTTATTTTTGATTTCTTAATTTTCGATAATTTTCTTAATTTTCTTAATTTTCTTAATTTTCTACTTTTAGAGTTGAATAATTATTAAAGAACAATACAAGGAGGATCCGTTTTGTTGTTAGCCCCTTTGCTATTTATATAATTCTCAAATATGGATTAGGTATCTTTGAATAATAGACTTTCTTTCATACTAATAGACTTTTTATTACTTATTTAATTTTTTAATCTATAATTTAAATTTTAATATTAAATTGCTATTAAAAAAGCGTAAAATTGTTTAAGGTGAAAATTTATGTCGTTTGAAATAGAGATCGATATGGACGCCTGTACTGGATGCGGTACCTGTTACGAAGTCTGCCCGAGCGAGTGTTTTGCTGAGCCAGAAGGCGGAAAGGTACAAATTATTGACGATATGCGAGATGAATGTGTTGGGTGTCGAGCTTGTGAAACCCAATGCCCTGAAGAGGCAATTGTTATAACCGAAACTTAAAGGAATAATTATATTATCCTTTTATTCCTTTTTTTTCAATTCTTTTTTTCTTTTAATTTTGCATCAAATTTACCAAATGATGAATTCGGGTAGGTAAATTCCATCATAGAAAAAACAAAAAAAGAGGAAAACAGATAAAAATTTAAATATTAAAGCACTAGAATCAATTAGTTAAAAAAAAATAGTATTGATTAATTTTTTCTGGGTTGGAAATATTAATCTTAACCTATTTTCTTATTTTTTAGGGTATCACCTTTATTGATGATTCACATATGGCATCTCAATAAGAAAAAATGAGATACCCAATATATCAAATATCATTCGAATTATTTAAATGTTTGCTTAAGTAAAACTATAATAAATACTCCCGTTACCATAGGAGGATTCGATTACATTTTTTACACGTACCCTCATTTACTTGTAGATTAATGCAATTCTCGTGATAGAGGGCACCACATTCTTTGCATTTATAAATCCTTTTTGTTTCCTCTCCAAATTGATAGCCGCAATATATACACTGTTGAGTGTTATTAATACTAGGATCAGTGGAGGGGAGTTCAATTATTTGAGAGGTTGAGGTTAGGCCAACAGATGAAGAGTCAGAAGAGGTATTGGGGGTAACATAATCATCTTGTGGGTCAGGAGAGATCCATTTCCGTTCTAGTGGGATTTTAGAATTATTTCTCTGTATATGTGGTAACCTTCTTCCAGTTGCGTCCCATTGACTCATATATGGCGATGTTGGAGGAGTTATTGAAGTTGTTTTTTGTATACCCATTTTTTGAGATATCTTTTCGTCTAAGATATTTGTCAAGATGAGCGCGGAGGTATATTTTCCTTTTCTTCCCCCTTTTTGAAGATGAGTATGGGAGATGAAGTGAATGATTCTACCATTATTTTTACCAAAATCGAAATACACGAGTACTGGAGCATTTCCCCATCTTTTCTTGAGTTCATTGGATTTGATCAATACATGAACTTCATTCACATTAAGAAGCTCTATGGGATAACTTCGATTTTCCAACCACCATCTAAATTCATTTTTTTCAGATGTTTTAGAGGTCCATTTATTCTGTGAGATTTCCCCAACTACGCCATCAAGAAAAGGGTGATTTGGTTTTGTGATTTGGCATGATATCACCACATCATCAGTACGTTTTCTATTCCAGCGAATATAGCTGGGAAATACGGTTTCTATAATGAAAAGTAATGCCCAGTCGGTGGTTATTAACCAACCCCCCTGAAGTACATATTCTTTGATATTAGGATGTACTGATTTTGGGATTTCTTTTCCTGGACAGCCAATCAGCACCACATCAAATTGATCTAATTCTAAATCGGGTAATTCTTTGGAAATATCGTTCTTTTTAATAAAGACTTTCTCAGAGGCATACATATGTCGGATAACTTTCTTAGGTTTCTCATATTGTCCTTCAATAGCAAGTATTTTTCCATGTTTTTCGACGGCTTCGACAATTTCCTTTTTATTGAGTGCTTCCATCTTGCGTTTTTTAACTTCTGAATAAAGATCCTTCCAATCTCCCATTTTATTTCTTCCCTTGTATTAAAAATTATATATAAAGTTTCTTAATTAGGTCATAATGAATTATAATAAGATTCTAAAATAAATCTTTCTTAATTATTTTAAAAGAGTCAAGAGGAACCATATATGGGTTTTGATGTTAAAAAATTAGGAGAACCATTATTGTTTTGGAAATATTTTGAAGAAATATCGAAGATCCCTCGTTGTTCAGGAAATGAACAGCAAATAAGAGTATATATAGAGAATATAGCTCGTTCGTTTGAGTATAATATAAAAACAGATGAAATAGGGAATATATTAGTCTACCGGGGAAGATCGGATGATGATTCTTCTACTGAAGGGGATGAAAAGATATCAACACGAAAACAGACGGTCATTTTTCAAGCTCATTTGGATATGGTATGTGAAAAAAATAAGGATATTATTCATAACTTCACAAAAGAGAGCTTATCATTACAAATTGTAAAGAAAGGCGGCGATAAATGGGTCACCGCACAGGGAACTACCTTAGGAGCGGATAATGGAGTGGGAATCGCCTATTGTTTAACCTTAATGAATCTATTATCTAATAAAAAGTGGGAATATGCTCAACTCATCATAAAATATCTTTTCACCGTTCAAGAAGAAACGGGTTTGATTGGTGCGGGCAATATTAATCACGCCCTAGTTGAAGCAGATTATTTAATCAATTTAGATTCTGAGGATGACACTAAATTTACCATTGGATGTGCTGGTGGGATTACCACTATCGGAAGAGTTAAATTAGATTATATCAAAAAGGATGAAATCTCCAATACCTTAGTCCCTATACAATTAGCTATAAAAGGGCTTTTGGGCGGGCATTCGGGAGTAGATATTAATGAAGGAAGAGCCAATGCCATTAAAATACTCTCTAAAATTTTGTGGAAAGTCAATACATCCTATGGGATTTATATAAGTGCGTTAAATGGAGGTAATTTGTCGAATGCAATTCCCAGAGAGGCAGAAGTTTGTTTTTATTGTGACCAACTATATAAATCAGATATTTTAGATCTAGTAGAACGAATAAAATCGGAGGTAGAATTGGGTATTTCTCAAATAGAACCGGGTATGGAAATCCTTCCAAAACCCTTGGAGAGATCGGAAACAGATATGGATATGCTTTTTTCCAATAAATTAGGAGAGAAACTTCTTCATATTCTTTACGTGATGCCCAATGGTCCCATTTCCATTCATCCAAAAGATCCCAATTTGGTATATACCTCAACAAATTTAGCCTCATTAAAAATGCAGGAGGGATATTTAGAAATTGTGACTAGTCAGAGGAGCCTGCACGAGATCTCCAAAACAATTATGCATGAAAAGGTTGAAGCTTTATTTAGATTGGCAGATCTTGGCATTGAAATACATCATAAAGGAGAGTATCCCAGTTGGGAACCCGATTATGATTCTGATTTGCTTAAAGTTGCAAAAACTACATATAATACATTATTTCAAGAGGAGCCAATTATTCAAGTCATCCATGCCGGACTTGAAACAGGTATTCTAAAGAAGCAATTTCCAAGTGTAGAAATGATCTCTTTAGGGCCTAATATCGAGGGAGGGCATTCACCCGATGAGAGTCTTCAAGTTAAAAGTGTGAGGAAAATATGGTACTTCTTAAGTTCTCTTTTAGAGAACCTTGATATGCTCAATAGAAAATGATTGATCTATTATCATCAAAATGCCTCTGAAGATCAATCAAAAATGTTTTTAATCTATTTTTAATAGATTATTTAAAATTTGGTAAATTATTTAATAATGTACTTTTGGTTTAAACCATTTCATACATTCTATTAATTAGATAGGTATCGATCATTCTGTTATGAAGAGAAGAAAGTTCAGAAAAAGAGAAAGTAAATCCATAAAACGATCTGAGATTAGTGGATCGGAGACGGTTTTGGAAAAAATTAAAGAGAAAACGCCGTGGATTTTTGGAAATAAAATTCGTAAACCTAAGATAAAGTTTCCTTCTATTAGTATGGGGAGGCGTATTTCTGTGCCTTCTCCCTCCAAAACTTTATTACTCATTATTATTTATGTCGTTCTCTTTGTGTTGCAAATGGGAGCAATTTATATTGTCTATCGAGATACCATTTCCCTTGGGGCTACTGAAGGCGGAGAGCCTATATTTCTCTATCCCAGTATTTCAGATCAATTTATTATTGAGGGGATAGTGGCTTCACTTCTTTTCTTAATTGGGAGTTTAGGATTTATATTATTATATCAGGCATCAAAATATGTATATAACAGAAGCACTGTATTAAAGATCTTAGTAATAGGTTTTGTTTTTATCTTAGTTGCATTTATAATACTTCAGATTATGCTTTCTATTAAAACAGCAAGCTTTAGAGAATTCTTGTCTGATTTAATTGCTCAATATTAAATTTGAGGTAATTTTTTTCTTATTAAAAAGAGGAGGAATTACATTTTCCCTTCAAGAGGAGGAATTAATCTTTCTTTCATTTTATTTCACTTCAATAATGCGCAATTCATCATAATCCACTATTATTTTGTATAAGCCTTTCATTTCCTCGTCCAATTGATGATCACGAGTATCAATTCGCAAGAGATTGTTAGGAATATTCATTAATTTATATTTAGTTGATACAATAATAATATTCTTGGGGGATACTTTTTTAAGAATTTTTGGAGTGAATTGAAGGTTTCCTCTCCCAAAAATGAATCCTTGCCGCCCGATGGGAGAGACAATAATTTTTACCGCTTTTTGGTCTAATTTTGGTAAAATTTCCTGCTCATTTAAATCTAAGGCGACAATCTCTCTATTTAATAATAAATCCACACCTAATACGGATTTTTCTTGATTTAGAAGATCTGTTATCGCTTTTGTGGTCGTTCCTGGACCAATAAGATAATATACGTCTTTTTCAAGGGTCTCTACAATTTTTTTTGCGATTCGTTCTTGATTGGTAAGATCAGAATCAGGGGTGCCTAGTTTAGCCCACTGAGAAAAGTCAGGATTAAAGGGCGTGAGCAAGTATCCATATAGTTTAGAGACAAGTCTTCCTTCTCTAAAAGCTTCCTCATCAATATCTAATACCTCCGCTCTTCTGAGAGGTATTTCACCCCAGAGAAATTGAATAATTAGAGAACTTGCAATGCGCGGAGTTATGGCAAATACACTTGAATAAATTTTTACTCCCGCGGGGATTCCCAAGCAAGGGATCTTTTCAATTACAGCGCTTTGAATGTCCCGAGCGGTTCCATCACCACCTACAAAAATTAGCAAATCCAAGTTACACTCATTTACCAAAAGCCTTGCGGCTGTAAGTGTATGTTGATTTGAAGTGTCAAATATAGTTTCATAGGTTTTAAGGAGGGGATGATCAAGTATCTCATACTTATAGTTTAAATCTTCTAAAACATATTCTCCCATAAATTTGGGACAAGTAATGAATTTTAATTTCGTTTTCACTGAAGTTAATTCTTGTAACAATTCTTTTGTTCGTTTTTGGGCATTTGGAATTGCTCCTAAGGCAATTGCTTCATTTAAAATATTCCTTCCATCGGTCCCTTTCAATCCAACTGAACCCCCCATCCCTGCAATAGGATTTACAATTAATCCCAAAATAAAAGTGGAGTGTGACATCGTTCTTTTAACCTTATAAAAAGGAAGAAAAAAAAAGCAAAAAATTAAAGTGATTTGTTGAGCATTTTTTATTCTAAGCTTGCAACAAAATCCTTATAGGCAGCCGCATCAAGCAGATTTCCCTTTTCTCCATCAAAGTCGGAGGCATCTACCTTGAATAACCATCCCTCACCAAAGGGGTCTTCATTTACTCTCTCGGGGTAATCTAATAGATCGGCATTTACTTCTGAAACAGTTCCAGATACAGGACTGTAAATATCTCCAATGGCCTTGCTGGACTCTACAGCCGCATCCAAAGGATCACTTGCTGGCTCGTCTCCAGACATTTCAACTTGGCTAACATCAGCACCTTCTAAAGGCTCTACATCTACAAATGTGATTTCGCCCAGCTGCTCGGCAGCATAGTCAGTAAGACCCACCTTTCCGGTGGTGGGATCATACCATTGATGTGTCTTAGTATATAAATACGATTCAGACATTGTTTTTTTACAACTCGTTTTATTTTCTTTTTTCGTTATTCGTTTTTTCACATGAATTTTAACGATATGTTAAATAGGGTTTCGATTAATAAAAATTTTTTTTACGAGAAATAAAATTTCACAATATTATAATTTTTGGTTTCATATAATCATCATTTCTATTAAAACTCATACGACTCATATAATTTTTTTATTAAAAAATATTTAAATTATACAATGAACGTATGTGAAGTCGTAACTCTGTGAAATCGAAATTACTAAATCAATGGGCACTCCCCTTTTAAAAGACTAAA
>SHMU01000115.1 GCA_008080765.1 Promethearchaeota archaeon
TTTCATCCGTCTTCTCAACTCTGTTCCGCATGTGGTGAGAAAACCAATCACCTCACACTGGACATGAGAGAGTGGACATGTTCCCATTGCGGAACGCATCACGACAGGGATGTAAACGCCTCCCTTAACCTTCTGTATAAAGGGCTTCTCGCGTTAGTGTCCGAGAACCCGCTCATGCTCATCCATGATGATACCCCTACCGTAGGGACTACGGGAAGTCACGCCTTCGGAGAGGAGGTAAGACCCATCAGTATTCTCACGAATCTGTATCGGCACACCTCGAGGAACAAGGAACTTCGTCTTGCGAAAGATGAATCTCCACCATTTATGGTGGAGTAGTTCAATCACTTTAGATAAGCAATACTCAAAAATTAGAGAAAATTGTAAATTTCAGATTAAATGAATAAAAAGATGAAACGAACTATAGCTATGAAGTTACTTATGATCTAACAACCTTCAAATTATTTATAAAAATTTAGCAATTTTTATGAAAACCTATAATTTTCTATAAAATTCCAAATTTTATTCCAATTATCAATCTTTCCATTTTTTCAAAGATCAGCACTAAGGTTATCATGCTGTTCGCTCGTCACCGAGTTCAACACATGCATCATCTGTAATGTGATTCGCATTACGTCGGCAGTCTTGAAGGATTTTATCCCACTCTGCTTGACAAAATCATGAAGTTTAGCCCAATTATAATAGGGATTGCGTGGTTTCAAACGGAGCTTTATCATATCCCCGACTTGGGCACGCGACCACTTATAACATGCTGGAAGTGCTTCCTTAAACCCCAAACCTTTTCGAGCTATTACATAACTTGCTAAGACATGAGTCGATACGTTATATAATCGTGAATACTTATACTTGCCAATAAGAGAGGTGTATGCTGGATGGACTTTCTTAATAACAACACCTCGTTTAATACATTTTCTTTCTAATAAGTCTAATGCTGATGTTTTAAAATTACTTAATTTTTTATTTCTTTTTTTCCCATAAGAGAATTCCTGTTCAAAAGAAAGGTCTTCAATGACCAAACCCTTCCCTTTATTGATGCAATAGTTCACTACTTTGTCCATCTTATAGCTAATGTAATCTGTCCGTTTATTCTTGCGATATGAGTGCAGATTTCCAAAGTCTCTTTCATGATAACTTATAAAATTACCATCCTCATCCGCGTTACTGAGGGAGACAAAGGTATAATTCATATCAAGCCCGATCGCTCCCTTTTCAAGTCCGTGAATTAGCTCTTCATCAGGAATTTCATAAGATACGTGAGCAAAATAGCGAATAGCTCCGTTATGAACTCGCCTAATCACCTCTACTTGATAGAGTTCTAAGCTAAGGATTTCATCAAACTATTTCTCTTGCGTGTAATTATCTCTAACTATAAACTTGGACATAGTGTCCCACCCCGTCGTTAGAGAGTACTAATTTTTTGATGTCTATAAATAATTTTAGAATTTTATATAAATTCAACGTAAAGTTGAAATAATATATTTTAGAAATAGGAATTGTTATAAAGATTCTATCTAATTTTTTAAAGCACTTAGTTTATATTTCTGCCGACTCTATGTAAGATTAATTGTTTTTATTTCTGAGTTCTTAAAATATTAATTTAGAGAGTTAGAATTATAATATCATAGAGGAATTGTATTAATGATTAAGGATGTAACGAGCACTAAAGAAAAGAATGCGTTTCTCTTTTGTAATGAAGCTATAGTTCGTGGTGCTTTAGAATCCGATGTGAAGATAGTGGCATTTTATCCGGGATCTCCTGTTTCTGAGATACTTGATATTTTTTATCAGATTGCAGATGAGTTTGACATTAAAATAAAAATTGCCTCTAATGAGAAAGTTGCATTAGAGATCATTGCCGGAGCATCAATGGGAGGTCAGAGATCTTTTACCGCAATGAAATCTGTAGGTTTAAATGTTGCCTCAGATACTTTTTTTAGCTTAGGCTATACAGGAACCAATAAAGGGTGTGTGTTGTTATTTGCAGATGATCCATTCTGTCATTCCTCCCAGAGTGAAGAAGATGGCAGATTTTTCGGACCTGCCGCCTATATTCCTATGTTAGAACCTACTGATCCAATCGAAGCAAAAGAAATGGTTAAGGCAGCTTTTGAGATTTCAGAAAAATTTAATTCGCTGGTTTTAATTAGAACAACTACTCGAATTAACCATCAATCTACTATTGTACCTATAAATCCTCTGGAACGATCTGCATTCGAAAAATCCAGTTTTAGAAGTTATAATAGAACATTTTCTACCGTTGGATCCGTAGCGAGAGATTTAAAGCTTAAAATGCTTGAGAGAATCAAAAAGATTGAGGAAGAATTTGAAAATTCTCCTTTCAATAAAATAAGGGAGGGAAAAGGGGATATAGGTATCATTACATCAGGAATATCCTACAATTATATAAGGGAATCTTGTATAAAACTAAAAATCAATCCTTCCATTTTAAAATTAGGTACAACCTATCCCATCCCCAATAAACTAGTGTCCAATTTTATTGCTAAGTTAAAAACGCTGATTGTTGTTGAGGAATTATCACCTTACTTAGAAAAACACATAAAAGCTCTTGCGAAAGAAGTAAACCCCACACTAAAAATAATTGGCAAGCAAAGCAATCATTTTAGTGAAGCTTGGGAGTATAATGTACCGATAGTACTAGGTGTTCTCCAAAAAATCTATGAGATAGAACTCGATATTTCATATAATCAGATTATAGAAAACGCTAATAAGTTGAAATCCATTTTGCCGCCGCGCATTCCTGTATTCTGTCCCGGATGTCCCCATAGAGCAACATTTTGGGCATTACAAAGAGCGATTGGAGGGAATTCTAAAAATATTGCTTTGATGAATGATATTGGATGTTATTCTATGCTCTTGATTAATGCGGAACTTTATCCGAAACTTCATGCTGACGATCTTTTATTAGCAATGGGTGCAACACTAGGAGTCAGCAGCGGAGTCTCTCTTGCCTCAGAAGAAAAAGTAATTTCATTAATCGGCGATAGTACATTGTTTCATGCAGGTCTACCTGGTATGGTTAACATTTCCAACAACCAAGAAGATGTGGTAGTATTTGTATTAGATAATTCTGTCACTGCTATGACGGGGCAACAACCAAATGCGGGTACGGGATATGGTCCGGGAGGAAAAAACAAAAACAAAATTATTATCGAAGATATGTTAAGAGGTATGGGATTTGAAAACGTTATTATTGTAGATTGTTTTGATACTAAAAATGCGATTACACCCATAAAAAACGCATTGAATGAAAAGGGGCCTACAATTATTATCTCTCGGGGTCCTTGTGCGCTCTGGAATGACCGCAACAAACGTAAGCGAGGGGAAATAATCCCACATTATTATGTTGACTGGGAGATCTGTAGAAAATGTCATACTTGCATGAGGGATTTCTATTGTCCGGCAATCTCGATGGAATCTAAATATAAAGAATATAAAGATAAGAATGAGAAACTTTGGAAAGGATATTCTTCACATATTAGTGCCGAGTTATGCGATGGATGTGGGGTATGTTCCATTGTATGTCCCTATACCGACTCAGAAAATCCATCAGATACGGATGTAATTAAATTATATAAGGAGGGCGAGGAGAGCTAATATGATTTATAGTATTATTACTTGTGGGGTAGGAGGGCAAGGTCTCATGCTTGTCTCGAATATAATAGGAATTGCTTGTGCAGAATATGAATATAATATCCGAACCGCAGAAACACATGGTCTTGCTCAACGCTCTGGATCCATTTACACACATATTCGTATGAGTGAAACTGAACAAATTTATTCCCCTTTAATACCTTATGGCGAAGCGGATGTAATGTTAGCTATGGAAGCAATTGAGGCATTAAGAAATATAGAGTTTTTAAAATCAGAAGGTTTAATCGTATTAAATGATTATATATGGCACCCCGTTCAAGAAACGTTTAATAGAGTTAAGGAGCCAAAACAAACTTATATAACAATTGATGAAATTATACAAAAATTACATGAAATAACTAACACAATTTTTAAAATTGATGCTCTTAAAATCGCAAATGAGGCAGGAAATGCCCTCGCATCCAATGTGGCACTCTTAGGCTTTTTAGCTAACACAGAAAACTTTCCCTTTACTCTTGATCAATTAAAACCGATAGTTTCTCAAGTCGTACCTAAGAAAGCTGTTGATATCAATATAAAGGCTTTAGAATTAGGATATAATGCAACATCTACTGGCTAAAAAAAGATTGCTTTCGAATCATAATAGTAATAATAAAATAATAAAAATAATTTAATATTTTTTTAAATTGTCACAGATTTCTTCAACTAGTATTTCTTCTTCCATTTCGTTAGCTTTGAAGATATTTAGAGTTTTTAAGGATATAACGTTATTATGCTTTAGTTTCTCTTCACAGTCCTTTTGGTTATTGTTCATGCACATCACTATCTAAAACATTTCTCAATTGAAAAATAGAGTATAGGTTCTTATCTTTTAGGATTAAGATTATAAACGAAATTGGTTTTTTTGTTTATAGAAAATAACTTTAGTTGCACCATAATATACTCTTTAAGAGTGTTACCTTAGAAGTGGGTAAGCAAGAATCATTGTTGGATTGGTCTGCTTCTATTTTTATAAATGGAGTAGATAAATTGAGAGAATATTTGAGCATAATCTTTTTGGTTACTAATCACACTTATTAATTCTTGTTCCTTTTCTGCATTTGGACAGAGAATTATTTCCTCTTCATCTCGGGAAATCGCGTAGAATCGCCCTTCTTTAGGCAGATGACGGAAGGTGACGTTCCCACCTCGTAATTTTCTCATTTCTTCTTTAAATTTTGTCATATCCCAATGACAAATAATAATAATTCCAATCGATTTATCATCTGCTACTTTCAAAGAGATTTCTTGAAGAATTTCTGGAACTGTGATGGGAGTTATAATCATTATGGATGATTTTGCGCGAGAAATAGCATCATTCATCGCACTAATTAGGTTTTCCCGCCCTTGAGTATGCCATGTTGATACTTCGGAGATTTCTGGAATTTGATTTGATGCTTTGAAGATATTCATTAATTTTTGTTCAGTTGTCTGAGCAACTTCAGTTGCATCATGAAGATAATTCTGAAATTTAGAAACCCAATCATTAACTGTATTTTTAACTTTTTGTGTGGTATTCTTAGAGGTATTACTAAGACTTTCTTGGAGTGTTTTTGAGCTCTCTTCACAGTTTGTTGCATGATTTTGTAATAGAGCGGTAAGATTTTCGTTTAATTCTGTTGCCTCTTCTTCCCATGAAGTTATATGACCCCCAATTTTATCTGTTATACTATTTTTTGAATTATTAAATTTGTTGTCAATATTTAATACCCAAGAATCGTTTTTTTGTTGAACATCTTGATTATAATCAGTATAATGACGTAAAATATCGTCCTTATGAAGGTTGATGGCTTGGCTATATTGTTCATTATGTTCACTCACCGTTTTTTCAATTAAATCTCTCAGTTTTACGGTAGTGGTTGAACAATCCTTTACACCTTGATTAAGAGTTTTTTCGATTTCTGTTGCAAGTTCAGAGGCAAGGTGTTCCAGCTGAATATCTATTGTACGTTCCGCTTTTTGATTGAGATCAGCAGTTTCTGTTGCTAAAGAATCATTTTCACTGGTAATAATTCCCGTTAATTCTAATTTAATTCTATCGGTTGTTTCCTTATTAATTTGGATGAATTCATCACTAGTTTTAATGAAATCATCTTTTAATGGTTTAGAATATTCAAGGATTTGTTCCTTGACTTGTTGATATCTTTCTTTGTATTCTTCATGTTTCGCCGAGAAGAGGGCTTTAAACGCAGCAAATCTGCTTGAAAGCGTTTTGGAAAGATCTGTATAGAGGTCAGAATATTCTAGTAGATTCTCAATTAGTTGAGTAGTATTATCCTTAAATTTTGTGACTTCTTGAACAATTGTGTCATGTTTTTCATCAAATGTTGATTTTAAACTATTTTTAAGATTTTCTGTTGTGTTTTTCAGATTATTGGTGTGGTTATAGAGCAAATTGGAAATCTTATTTTTTAAATCGACCACGATTTTATCCATTCTCTCGAAATATTTCTCAAGAATAAGATTCATTTTAGGGTGTAATTCGCCTGCTGTGGTCTTATGACGCTCATAATGTTCATCCAATTCTTTTTTTAGCTCTAATTCCAGATCATCAACGCGATTAGAGAAGTCTCCTAATAATTCAGAGATTAATCGTTCAATATCATCTTTAGAGGATTTGATTTTATTTTCATTTTGTTCTTTAAAAGAGCCCGAAATAGATTTAAGATCAGTATTTAGAGTATCCATTATTTCGTGAAGATCTTTTTGAAATGTTTCACCTGTTGTAGTAAATCTTTCACTCGCTTTTGTAATGCGTTTCTCTTTATTTTGATTTTTCATGTCAGTTTCTTTCATGAAAATTTTCGTCTGAGAATTGAGAGAATTGGTAAATTCTTCAATGCTTTTGTCTTGTATCTCATTCAATGTATTAAATTGACTAGATTTATCTTTTGTTGTTTGATCTTGTATTTTCGCTAAGGCTTTTCTAAAAACTGCTGATTGAGAAGTATATAATTCAAAATAGGGTTCAAGGGGAATATATCTTTTTACTATTCCGTCAATTTCTTTTAAAAATCCTGCTTCCACCAATTTTTCGGTAATTGTGATTATATTTTCATATTTAATCTCACTTTTTTTACCGTATTTAAAATATAAATAAACTTCGCCTAAAGTGGCTCGAGGAACACGACAATAAACTTTATATACCTCTAATTCCTCTTCGTTAAGACCATATTGATCAAAAATCTCATCAACAAATTTCTTTAACATTAAGAATACCCTACTTTTATAATTAGCAAATTACGAATTTAAAATAAACAAACACTTATTAGATATTAAATTATCTAATTTCTTAAATTTATTTGTTTCTTAGTCTTATCATTCTTAAGTTGAATCTATACCAGAAAATATACTTTTATGGAGCATTTGAATATTTTGATTTTCCATTTTCAATATTTCCCGATCATAAGTGAGCAAGCCATTTACTTCTCCTTCCACATCAGTAATTTGTGTATAGATTGCAGCACTTAATCCTTGTTCCATTAAGTCTTTAAGTTTTTCAATTAATTTGTGATATCGTGCGATGAGTTTATTACGATCACGCATTTTGCGATAAACAAATCTGTCTTTTATATCCCAAATATGGTCTTCAATTTCAAGCCCAAGTCCTCCAAACTCACCTACCACGGCAGCTCGAGAATCAATCATCTCTTGATTTGGTAACAAGGGATTGGGATAAGTATGAATATCACACAGATGTCCGCATCTGAAATCATACCACCCACTTGCAGCATCCACTAGCCTACCGGGATCCAATTGCTGAACATAATTAGCAACTTCTTCTGTATCAAATTGACCCCAACCCTCATTAAAAGGAACCCAGGTTATGATAGAGGGAAAATTAAAAAAGCAATTAATCATGGATTTAAGTTCCTCATAATAGCATTTCTTGCTTTTTTCTCCTCGTGACTCTTCATATTCATTAATATTTGGAGGGAGAGCCCAGCTATATTGTCCTCCACCATTTGGCATATCCTGCCATATAAGTATACCTAACTTATCACAATGATAATACCAACGTGCGGGTTCTACTTTTACATGCTTTCGGATCATATTAAATCCTAGCTCTTTAGTAATTTCTATATCATTGCGAAGGGCCTCATCGGTGGGAGCTGTATAGAGCCCATCAGGCCAGTATCCTTGATCTAATGTTCCATACTGAAAAATTCTTTTGTTATTTAATTCTATTGATCTAATTCCATTTACATCTTTTCCAAGAGCTATCTTTCGCATTCCAAAATAAGAATATATTGTGTCAATGATTTCCTCGTTTTTTTCAAGAAGGACTTTTAGATCATAGAGAAATGGATGTTCCGGTTCCCATAAAAGCGGAGAAGGGATATTTATTTCGACATTAGTCTCAGCACTTTCAAGACTCGAAACAATTTTATCTTCTATTGTAATTTCAACTCGAATTCTAAAGGTATTTAAAGGGGTATTAGCTAAAACGGATACATTCAATATCTCATTATCAATATTAGGTGTTAATTTGATACTTGTTATATAAGTTGTGGGAACGGGTTCAAGCCATACCGTTTGCCAAATACCCGATACAGCAGTATACCAGATATGGCTTGGGTGAAGCGTTTGCTTACCACGTTCTTGTGAACCTTCGTCTGTAGGATCCCATACTTTTACAATAAGATCATTATCCGAATCAAAATTGATACAGCTTGAAATGTCAAAAGTGAATGGGGTGTAACCGCCCCGATGAATGCCAATCTTCTTCTTATTTACAAAGATAGTGGCTTCCCAATCAACAGCACCAAAATGAAGGAGAATTAAATTCTTATTCCATTCTTTCGGTAGACGAAATTGGCATCTATACCATAGATTTTCTTGCGGATTTAATTCCTTTTTTACACCTGATAACGCAGACTCTACTGGAAAAGGGACTAATATTTTTCCATCATAATAGTCTACTTTTTTTTGTTCTTTCGGACGTATTGCATAATCCCATAATCCATTCAAATTAATCCAGTCATCCCTTCTTAATTGTGGTCTTGGATATTCGGGTAAAGGATTATTAGGAGTGATATCCCTACTCCAGCGAGTCATTATCTGACCTTCTATGGGATGCCATTGATAATTATTATTATCTATCATAATTATATCACCTATCAAATCCATCTAATATTATGAATGCTTACATTAAAGATTCTGGATCTCTTTGGAACATAAGTATTATATCCCCCTTAAAATAAGAGTCTAATTAAAAGCTTTGAAACCAGAGATTAATATCTTCAGCAAAAAGGATAACCAGAATTAGTAGGATCAAAATTACAAGGCAAATAATCGCTCCTTTTCGGGGTTTTCTCCTGTATGAAATATCTTTTGCTCTGGATTCGTATTCTTTTGCTTTTGCTTCATAAAAAGCTTTTAATCCTTTAAGATTGAGAAGTAGCTCTCCATGATCCTCCTTAATATATTTATCTTCTATTAATCTATCGAGGTGTTTTTCCGCTATTTTGGGGCCTAACTCTTTATAAAAAAAATCCGCAAATCCTTGGTAATAAATTCGCCCTATTGATAAACCTTTTTTAAAATTATCTAACAAGTGTGCTCGTGTAATATTCTCGCGCCTAATGCTTGCTAAAATATAGCCTGTCAATCGATTTTGGTATAAATTATCTCCATACACTTTAATATCACTGATATCAAAATCTTCCTTAGCTGTTTTTCTGAGCTCCCATAGAAATTCTATACCTTCCTTAAAAATAATGATGGCAATTATTAATCCAACGATAGAATCAACAAAATAATATTTTAATATAGAAAAAATTAACCCAATAATAACACCAATAGAGATCATTACATTTAATTGGGAGTCTTTTGAATCACTTAGAAGGGATAAATTGCCTGAGATCCTCCCCACTAATCCTTTAACATACATTAAACCGTAATTAAATACAATTGATAAGAAACTTATTAAAAATGCTTGGACTGTAGGATTTATAGGTGAGAGATCCAGGAGGGCATTAATGCTTGACCAAATCATCGTACCACCCGTAAAAAGCATCAGGAAAATAATTAAGATACTTGCAGTTTTATCTTTTCCAAGCTTTATTCCTATTGCGAATATAATAACAATTTTTATGAAATCGCTAAGATTTTCAAATCCTTCAGAGATCATTGCTTGAGAAGAGAGTTGATATCCTATAAAAATTTTTAATGAAGAGAGTATAATTAAGCAAATTGCGGTAAGAATTAATACTGCTTTCTCTGAAAGTAATTTTTCTAAATAATGAGTAATTTGAGCGGTCTGTAGATAACCAATTTCTACCAGCTGTTTGCCTTCCTCTGTCAACTGTATGGAAGTTGGATCTACAGTGATAAGGTTCTTATCTTTTGCGGTTTTAAGGTATTCCATAAAATCTTCGTCTTCAACCACTAATTGATGAGTGGTAGAAATGAATATTTTTCGCATTTTTTTTTTTTAATTTTGCAATGGAATTCACTCCATCATAAATAAGTCCCAGAAAGGCAAACAAGTAGGAATTATGAGGATCTTTCGTGGAATAATACTTCTTAATAATCTTTTCAAATTTATGATATTTTTTTTGATATCTTTTTCTTTTTAATTCAGGGAATTTTGATTGTAACTTTGAAAAAGTCATACTATTTCAATGTAAGTAAATTTAATATCTAGAAAATCAAATTTAATATTATAAACCTTACTATACCTAAAATATAATTGAAAGAGTGAGTTAAAATTATTTCTTATTTTCATTTTTTATAAAATATTTGAAAATTATTTAAAATCAATTGAAAGCTACATTAATTACTATAGTATGAGTGATAGAAATGGTTAATCCGGAAGCATTTTTGAAATTTTTAAAGGAGAGAAGAACTATTCGATGCTTTAAAGATGAGATGATTTCAGAAAAAGAACTGAATATGATTTTAGAGGCAGGGCAATGGGCACCTTCAGCATCTAACAGACAAGCATGGAAATTCATCGTGTTAAAGAATAAAGATATCATAAATAAGTTATCAAATGAAGCGATTTATGGCAAATTTGTTAGAGAAGCCCCCGTTGTGGTTGCCATTGTCGGAGAAGTCCATGAAAATCCAAATTGGTATATTCAAGACACATCTTTAGCTTCGATGAACATGATCTTGATGGCATGGTCCCTAAATATTGGTACTTGTTGGATTGGGTCAATGGATAGGGAAAGAGCAAAAGAAATTCTAGGGATGAAAAAAGATAATTTCCTCTTAACTATTCTTCCCTTTGGATATCTTAGAAAAAAGATTCCTAAGCCTCCCCCACGTAAAGACCTTAAAGAAATTACAGAAGAGAGAGAATAATTAGAAATTGAAGCAAATTTTTTTACTCAATTTACATAAGTAGAACTACTTTCTTTACTTATTTTCTAAAACAAGTTCTTCTAACGTTTCTGGTGAGTTTGTCAGCTTCACATATCCATCGTCGGTGATTAATACCGTATCAGAATGTCTAAATCCTCCAATTCCAGGAATATAAATCCCCGGTTCAATGCTTATCACCATATTCTTTTCTAATACCCGATCATAGCCTTCTGCTATGTAAGGTGCTTCATGTGAAGTCACTCCGAATCCATGTCCGGTTCTGTGTAATACATATTCACCATATCCACTTTTCGCAATGAATTTTTTCACTTTTTTATCAATTTCACTCATCATCATTTCTGGTTTTAATGATTCATATGCTAGAGCTCGAGCTTTCATTGCGATTTCAAAGGGTCCTCGTGCTTTATCAGGTACAGAATTTAAGAAGAAGGTCCGTTCTATTTCTGCACCATAGCCATCTACTCTTGCTTGCACGATTGACACATGGGGTCCTCCTTCTTCCATTTTTGCAAAGATATTTGGCACTAAATGAGGTTCGTGAGAAATGCTGGGTGGCCATACCGCAGCGGTGGTTTCAGTTGCCTTAAAATTTGCATTAGGAATATCCATTATGATTTTTGAAGTCATTGTGGAGGTGGCTTCTTGATACAGGGCAAATTCAGCAGCACCAGGTTTGCATAACTGTAATAATTTTTTATTCCCACGGCTTACAATTTTACTTGCATGGACTATTCTGCCCACCTCATAGTCACTTTTTACGAGTCTAATCTCTTCTAAAATAGCGGATACCACTTTTTTCCCTGGTGTTTTTTCCATGATTCCCATAGACATCGATTCTTCTATTCCAATGGTAGCATTTTCATTAAAAATTTGAAGATATACATCATACCAGTTTTTACCAGTTGGTGCGGGATATTCGCTATATTGTCTCAATTCCAGTTCTATACCAGCCCGCTCTCGAATATGGGCTTCTTCTAATAGGGGTACTACCATTTTTGGATTGTCACTGGGACTAATGACTAAAAGAAAGGGGCGTTCATGCACATAAAAAGCAAAATTAGTCAAATAATAAATATTTATGGGATCAAAACATACAAAATAATCAAAGCCTTCTTTTTCCATTAATCTCCTAACTTTATCTAATCGAGATGTTAGTTCAGTCTTGGAAGGTGGGATTTTTATCGCTTTTGGTTTCTTCATCAGTTTTACCTCGTTTTATCTGGTCAATTCCAATTTCAAATATAATTTTCAGTTTTATTCTAATTAATAGATGATATATTTCGAAATATAAAGTTTTTGAGAAACACGATTTATAAATCCCAAATTTGTTAATCATAATGAATTAAGAGCATCATCAAAAAGATAGATTTAACTAATTGCGAAAGAAGTCCCCTCCATTCATGGAGGGGATGGATTTCGCAGAGCATCTCCATGGTTTATCGTGTGGGTGAGATTTTCCGCATTATACAGCACTAAAGTAACGGACCCCCTCCTTTTAAATACCTCGCATACTATACACTAGTAGAGAAAGAGACCCTCGCAAGGAGAAGAGAACGTGCAATTAACCCAAAAAATTCGGATTTATCCCACAGAAGATCAATTAGAACTCCTGTGGGATTTATCGGAGAAATGCCGCTTGATTTATAACTTTGCACTTTCGGATCGCCTCA
>SHMU01000116.1 GCA_008080765.1 Promethearchaeota archaeon
CACAGACCTGTGCGAAATGCGGGAAAAGAGTAAAGCGTTCATTGTCCGAGCGTACTATTACTTGCGAATGCGGTCATAAGATGGATAGGGACTTAAATTCCGCCGTGAATATCATGGTAACGTTCTTGACATCCGATGACTTATCGCATCAACCCTCCTTGAAGGAGGAATCCTTTCTACGCACGTGGAAGGGGTTTACCGCGACAAACAGCCCTAAGATATGCCCGTCAGCTAATGCTTAGTGGACTCGCGGGAATCCCCGTCCTTTAGGGCGGGGAGGCTTCAATCCTGTATACTCTCAAATCTTTATAGTTTATTTTTAAAGCGTTTATAGAAAGAGTCGAATTAATATTTTGCTTCTTTTTATTTTAAGAAGTATTTTAAACTCCAAATAGAATCGAATGGGATCGAACAGAATCGAATAGAATCGAATAGAATCGAGTAGAATCGAATAGAATCGGATAGAATCGAATACAATTTTAGTTAGTATCATTTTCACTCAAATACCTTTTTTCTAAGAAATCAACAAAATAATTCGTGCTTAGAGATTCTGAAGTTGCCTTTTTAATTAATACAAGAGGGGGATATATTTTTCCATGTCGAAAGACAAGGTTTTTGACTGTAGAATATAGTAGATCAAAATTTCCGTTTCTAAATTGAGAGCTTATTTGAGGATTTTTCTTAAAAATATAATTCCATAGTTGCGCCGCACATATCATTCCAAGAAAATACCGCAAATCCATTGAAGACTTTCCAATTACCACAAGTCTTTATCGTGGTGCCTCAAAAGGAATGCAAGAAGCAATGGCTTTTAATTTTTAAGATTTTGGATAGCGTCTGGTTTTTTTCAAGATTTCTACATGATTTTTATATTTCAAGAAATTGAATTAAATTGAATTAAATTGAATTAAATTGAATTAAATTGAATTAAATTGGAAACTTAAGGTGAGACAAGTTTTAGATGTGATTTTTAGTTCAATTATGCAAAGAAACATCATTATATTAAAATTTTTCATGTGCGATTGTATCTACTTAATCAGTTGTTTTACTCCTTGCTTAGATGGGGTATTATAACCATTTAATATGTTCTCCGGTAAACAAAATCTTTCTGAGATTATAATCTTCCGATAATTTAGATAGTGCGATGGTAACGAGCTTAGTGCCACCTGTTAAATCGCAAATGATTTCATATTCAAAAATATTTTTTTTAATTACCATTTCTGCTTGAGTTCTAATTTTTGAGATATCACCTTTTAATTCAGAATCATACTCAAACAGTTCAAAAAGAGGTTCTACACCATACTTTTGTGTTAAATTGTGTTTTTCTGCTTCTTTTTCGAATTTTTCTTTAATGTTCGGGCTGGTAAGGATAAAATATTTTTTAGGGATAATACTCACCTCTTCCTTAAGCCCATCTAAAATATTGGCATAAAGGTTTATATCTATTAAGCCACCGAGCAAACAAATCGGTACTAAGATATCGTATTTTTTTCGAAGCGGTTGGATCATTTCCTTTTTAAGTTCATAATTGCCCCTTCCTCTGGTACGTTCTAATAAACCGCTTTCCACCAAAATATTGAGATGATAATCCGGTCTTGAAGTATCTTGTCCCACTAATTGTTTTATTTCATTATAATTAATAATAACCTTTTTTTCGAGGAAAGTTCTTATGATTGTATCCCGTACAGGATTTTCCAAGACTTCAAAAGCGGACATTGTTCTTATCACTTATTTAACTTTAATTATTTAAAGCACATCATTTTCTCATAAGGTTATGAGTGCTTTTAAATATTATGATATTGGGTTACAAACTTATGAATTTAAATTAACTCTCTTTAATATTTTTTGGCAAAAAATTGCGTTTTGTGGGTGATTGAAATGTGATAAAATCCAAAAATAACTATAGAATTGTTTCCATAAATCTAGTTATTTTTTTAGGAATTTATAGGCAAATAATGCATATATTTTGATTGCGTTCAAAAAGTCTTCTACTTCAATGGATTCATCAACCGAATGGACAGAGCCAGCGTTTCCCGGTCCAAAGACTATGGTATTTCGGCAGCATCCGGTATTTCGAATAAATCGAGCATCAGAACAAGCAGGATAAAGGAAGTAAAAAGGTTTTCTTCCAAATGTTTGTTCTACTAAGTTATAGAAATACCTTAAATGTGTAGAATTTCTCCATTCATTCCAATATGATGCTTCAGCTGAAAATTGTTGTTCCAAATAGACCCCTATTGCTTCTGATTGCAATTGAGTTTGATCCAGGTGCCGAAACCCTAAGTTAGAGATCATTTTTTCTAAGGCATGCATAATATTTACGGGATTTTGACCGGCTAATAGGCGAAAGTCAATTAAGCCTTCACATTCTCCTGGCACTATATTATCTGCGTCACCACCTTTTATTATATTGAAGCTATACGTTGATGTGGTTAGGGCTAATAATAAATGCTTAATAATTGATTGTTGAGTTAGAAGTGTTTGGAAAATTTCTTGATTTGGAAAAGATGAGGCTAGCAACTGCTCTATTTCATCATAGGTCATTGGAGGCGGTATTTCCGTTAAGTAGGTTTCCAATTCTTCAAGATGATGGTTGATTTCCCATATCATATCAATGGTATTTTGACCAATGAAGGGCATTGAAAAATGGCAAGATTTTCCTTTGGTATGAACTTTTACTTGGATTACCCCTTTCTCTCCCATTACTATAGATTTTGGAAGGGGATATAATCCTGTGGGCTCACCAACAATCGCAAAATCCATATTGATGGAGTTTAATCTAATTTCAATACAGAATTTTGTTCCCCACTTATCATCTATTTCTTCATCAATTACCGTATTAAAAATTAGATTCCCCTTTAGATTTGGACATATTTTTTTAAGAATTCTCAGAGTAATTACCATCGCTGGCAAGCCGCCTTTAATATCTTTTGCACCCCTTCCATATATTTGTTTCCGTTTAATTGTTGCAGAAAATGGAGGGAATCTCCAATCATCTTGTTGATCTGCGGGAACAGCATCCATATTACCATTAAATAAAAGATTTTTCTTCTCAAATGAATCATTTAAAAATGCAAATAAAGTATATTGCTCCTTCCCGACCTGAACAGGTATTTTTTCGCATATTACCCTTTCTTCTTCTAAAAAATCCGTGATCTCAAAAACTATTTGATTGATATTTCCAGCAGGCTTACTTGTATTTATTTGAATTAATTTTTGGAGAAATTCTATGTAGAACTTTTTATTATTTTCTATATCTTCGTAAATGCTTCTTGTAACGCTATTTTCTAATAAGTTTTGTTCTGTCATTTTTTTTAAGAGAAAAATTTTTGTCTTTTGGTGATGTTATTCTATAAGTAACCTATATATTTAAATATTTTGGATCTGGTGGTAGGCGAGATTATGAGACCTGAGCAAAAGATCCGTTTTAAACCAATTAAAATAAAGTGAAGAGTTTTTGTTAAGGCTCACTATATGGTGCGATAATGCAACAAGCCAAAAACTAAAACCTAAAAGAAAGAAAATAAGAATATTTAACTCTATTATTTTTTTCTTTTAAACTTGAAATTGCTTCAGCTAAAAGAAAATTCAATTTAGAGAAAAAAAAATCAAGCTACTTGCAGAATTTAATTTTCTAATAAGCATTTATAAGTTTTTTACAAAAGTGGTGACAAATCATATCAGATTAGTTCTTGAACTCCTTCTTGAAAGCATTAGATTCATGCCCTCACTTGTGAAACTTCCATAATTGATAATATAGGATTTTTCTCATGTCCTAAGTTATCTATATATAGTCTTTTCCGTTAATTCAAAACATAATGAGGTCTTTCTCACTTAAACATTCAAATCATCATTACCCTAAAGATCAGTACTTTCTTACACCCTTGTGGGAAAATATAATTCATTTATCGAGTATTAATTTTTCCTATGAATAAATTTACGAAATTTTCATTATTCCATTTTGAATGTTTCTGTCGGATAGTTATCTATCTCATAAATTGATGAGAGTGTGCAAGACTTTTTAAGCTTAAAAAATAATAAGAATGTAACAGAAGAATATTAAAGAATCTTAAAAAGTTATTACTTATAAAAATTAAAAAGAGGGAAATTATATGAGTAGAAGGGATTTGGAACGAATAAACTTTTTGAAATCTGAAATTAAAAGATTAATTGAGCAAGTTATAATATTAAAGCGGCAAGATCAAGACATTAAACCCACGGTGAGACAAATATGGGAATTAAGTAAGGAAAAGTTTATTTTAGAAACGAAAGCAAATAAATCCTTAAAGGTCTATGAGGGAATAATTTTTACAGTTGGGACAACACCGCAACCGCTTATCTTGAACATATTGGCTAACAAACCTAAAGCTGTGTATTTTATTTATACGGATTTGTCAGAATCTTTTATTAATATTATTATGGAAGAGACAAAGCTCAATGAAACACAGACTCAAAAGGGCAGAATGCCTAATAATTCCATTATAGCATTATTTCGCTTAATCAAGCGGGGTTTATATTTTTTAAATGAAGAAAAAGGGATTGCCTTAGAGAAGATAGCTATAGATCCGACGGGCGGGACGAAAGTAATGAGTGCCGGGTGCGGCTTGGCAACCTCCATTCTGGATTTAGATATTTTATATGTAGGAAATGAAAAATACAATACCGCTCTTAGGCGTCCTGAGCCAGGTTCTGAAATTTTAGAAAATTTTCCAAATCCAAAAAAAATACTCATGAATGATAAACTAATAGAAGATATGGAGGTTTCAAGGAGCAAGGTGCTGCAAATTTCCCAATATTTTAAAGATATTACAAATACTCATATAATCTATTTAGCTTTAAAAACAGGTATATTACTTTCACAAATAAGTTACATTGAAAGTCATGAGTTGGATGAAAATGTTTTTGCAGGATTCGTTTCCGGATTAAGTGAATTTACCAAAGAAGTAGCCAAAAACTTGGGGAAATCTCAGAGTAGTATAAGTCATAATAAACCGAATAGTATGGATTGTTATGGATTTAAAATGACCATTTTTAACGGGGAATACATTCGTTTAATTGTTATCAGCAATGAATCTGTTGGGAATCTTATGGGAGAGAAATTATATAAATTTCTTGATGAATATGAAAATTTTCATATTGATGATTTAAGAGTTTTTACTGGAGTGATTGACAATTTCAGCGATTTTCCAGAAAAAATGAAGGAAATGCTTGCTATTGATCTTAATGAGAAATGTATACTCAATAAAAATAAGATCTATCAATATCAGAAAAATCCAACAATCATATATGTCCTAAACGACTGGTATGAAAAGATCAGAGCGACGTCTGCTTTAACATCCTTTTATCCGGTGACCATTCCGAATGTGTTAATGCGGGAATTAGGAATAGACGAAAAGGAAGCTCGCTACTGGACATATGATTTGTTTAAAGAAAAGATGATAATTCCAATCGAAGAGTAGTCGATTTCCTAAAAATATTGAGAGCCATAAGTAAGAATATAGGAAGAAACATGAACAAAAAACATAATTTAAAATCCAAAAAACAATATATATGTAAAAGCAGAAATGATGGCTGAAAAGTTATTATTTAAGCGTTTAGAAGCACCCGATGTGGAAGGAAAGATGTATTATTCGTGGTTTATTGAAAAAATGAGAACCACCATAACTTTTATTAAGAAAGATAAAAATAAAGATAACGGGAAAGGTAAAGGCAAAAAAACCAGAAGGCATCGCTAAAATGCCAGTTCCTATTAGGTTGCAACTGGTTTAAGAATTTTACGGAGATTATGAAGAAAACATCAAGGTTTTACGTGCAATGATGAATAAAGCTCAATTTAATACAAATGAAGTATCATATTCAGAGCAAGAGAAGGATTATTTAAAAGAGTGTGCATCTGTAATTGAAGAACATATTTCATTAACCATAGAATACTTGGATAAAATATTTGAGATAAGAGCCACCGAAAAAGAACGAATATTAGTAGCTTGCGTTGATACAGACAGGAGGAGAAGCAACATTATTAATCCTTGGGATATTAGTAATTGTATTTGGTTTTTATAATTTTATTGTATTGTTGTATTTGATTTTTAAAATTTTAATATACGAAATCTTATTAGTAAAGCAATTGATATTGAAGATTTTGAAAGTTTTGAGAAAAATAATGTGATAAAATTTGAACCTATTGAGGAGAAAGATAAATGAGAGCTAATTTACACCTACATAGTCGGTATTCAGATGGGGTATTCTGGCCTATGGATATCGTGCAAATGGCTAAAGCGTCTGGATTAGAACTTATTGCTTTGACTGATCATGATAATCTTGCGGGAAATGAGGAATTTATAGATGCATGCGAAAAAGAAGAGATTAAAGGAATAAGGGGCGTGGAAATTGATTGTATTGGAACATTTTCTTTAGATGAAAGATCCAATAGAAATATAATATACGATAGCGAGATTTTAGGTTATTTTCCTTGCGGAACCTACAGCCGTACGCAAGAATTGTTAACTCCTGTAATCCAAACACGCAAAAAAAAAATGGAACATTATTTAAATTGTGCTAGAAAAATATTTAATGATGAAAATATAACTTGGATTGATTTTGAAACATTTCATAAAGAAGAGACTGATGAAGATCCAGAGGAAAGAATATTCACCTATATGAAGCCTCACTTGTTTGATTATTTGAAATACAAAGAAATTTTGGATAAAAATATGGAATTTGGAACATTTCAAGATGTATATTTCGCTGATAATTCTAATAAAAATTTAGCAGACGGATTAGAAAAGAATTATGAGAAATTATCAATTGAAAAAGTAGTAGAAAGTATTAAAAAAGATAAGGGATTTGCAGTCATACCTCATTTAGCACAGCGCTTTATTCCCAAGGATAGGAGGAGCGTTCCCAAAAGGTTATTCCCCTCTTTAGAAGAGAGGCGATGTATATATCAGGCTTTTCTTAACTTTTGTAAAGATCTAGGTGTCTGGGGTGTGGAAATATATCAATACCATTTTAGGGACGATCAAAAAAATATCATAGACTGCTTAAATTCTTATATTAGAGAGATTGCTAATGGTCAATTTAATTTTACCTATGGGTCTGATTTTCACGGTCGCTATTCTCCTTCTGATACCTTGGGAGAGTTTTATGGTGAATTTAAAGGCTTTGTTTAGGAAATCAAAAGAAGTTTTGAGTTTCTACCTACTAAGATTTATAATATATGCAACCTTACATATTTCTCATACACAGAATGACTATTAATGAAGTGTTACCAAAGTTAATAAGAATAATTCAATAAGGTTACATAGTAAAAAAAAGTTAAAAACTGTGAGAAAGAATGAATGAAAATAGTTTGAGATGTCTAGAAGAGATCAACAAGAATAAAATTTGCCTAATTGGGGGGTTAGGGTTGGTAGGACTCTATGTTGATATTCTAGACTCATTAGAGCATGTGTATGGGATAATTCCACAAAAATATCATCTAATTACTAGTCCTGAGAAACATCGGGATTTTCAGGATCAAGATTTAGACTTAGATTTTGTAAACAATACTATCCATGAATATGATTATCAGACGGTTCTTCGAGAAAATTATACCGCCATCTATGAAATTTGTACCGAACTTATAGAAGAAGAACGTAATCATTTTGATATAGTGTGTGAATTAACAGGGGGTACAAAACCAGTTTCAATTGCATTAACGATATTATCACAAAAGTACAATCTTCCAAGGATTTATTATAGTGGAGAAAGAATAATTGAGATTTAAAAAATTGATTTTTTCGTGTTTTTGGAGTAGTTTTATTATTTTCATTTTTATTTTGAGTGATATTTTAATGAATCAACACGATATTATTGGTTTAAAACAAATAGTATAAATATTACTCAATGAGTGTATTTTTTAACTTACACGAGGGGCTTATTTCTGCTAAAATAAGGTATTTCTTAAGGAGTTATCTTGACTCAAGTACTCATAAAGAAATGAGACAGACTTACATAGTAGACATACTTACCTTTTATATAAAGAGAAAAAAATCTAATGTAAAAGCACGTGTTTAAAAAGAAAACTCCGAAAATCAAAGGTTATTAATTTAAACAAGATTAGTAAAATTGGATACCCTGGCATTTCTATATTGGAACATAATTCTGTGGAATGGAATGGAAGACAATGGGTTCGATTTGAGAAAGCAAGCACCACATGGTACGGACCTTATGATATTAATGAAGAAGATATAGATGCTATTAAAGAGGCTCTTGAGACTATTGCTCAACAGTTGGCAATTAAACTCTTAATTCTCTCTAACATCAAAAGTGTGAATCTCCGTTTAACTTAGTCCTGAAGAATTAAGAGAAATTTCCCCACAAAATTATGATGATATAAAAAATTATTTTGAAAATAGTAGATATAAAAAGAATAAAGATTTTGCAAAGAAGTATCTTGAAAGTGGCTTCTTTGATATGCTTTTAAAATATTATGTAGAATATGAGCTTCCCGCTCAGATTTGGGCATCTTATGTGGAAAGCGATCCCAATACTTATGCCAACTTTAGAGATCATTATTTTGAAACATGGCATAATAAAAATCCTGAAACTAAAATTCGGGAAGCGAAAAAACTCCAAAAGATTATATGGGCGGTCTTATTAGATTTCATTAATCCTTATAATGGGGAACGTATGGAAGATGCAGATGGAAATCCTAAAATTCGCGAGTGGATGTCAGGAGATTTTGACCTCCATCACTGGCTAACAGGGGAAGGTGTGGAGAACAAATATAAATGTATATTCTTAGCAACCCTCCCTCTTCCAAAAAGTCGTTCTTATTCATCATTTGTTCACAATGATATTACTAATAGTTTTAAGGGTTTAGACGGGGATGCTAAGATAGAAAAGGGAAAAGAGTGGGAAAATGAATTTTCCGTAATACTCTCAGATATATTCAAAGGCTCCTTTCCTGAAGATTATTGGATTGATATTAATAGTGAGAAATTTAATGATTATTATACGGATCCGAATAACATTGATGCACGCAAGTTGATATCATGGTTTTTAATTTCATCTAATACTAATCTAATGAAAAAGTTGAAATTATCCAGTTCAGATTTTAGATTTTAATAACAAAAATTAAATAAAGATTAAGAAATTGTTTTAATATGTGATTAAAATTGGAAGAGAGGAGATATAATGAATTTGAAAAGCAAGGTATTCCATTAGAGGAAATTAATTTTATAAGACAAATTGATGCACAAGCTAAAAATAGACCTTGTAAATTTAGAATTAATAATGAAACCCGAATTTTCGATCTTTCACTAAACAATTGTGGAATTAAGAAAATATCAAAAAAGATTAGAATGCTGAAAGATCTTGAACTTATTTTTATTAGTGAACCCCAATTAAAAGAATTACCTGAATCTATTGGAGAACTAAGAAAATTGAGAGGAATTTCTATTACAAGAAGTTCAATTGTAATCTTACCAGACAATATTGCTTATATGCCAAATCTTCAATCATTAAGTGTAAAAGATGCAAAATTAAAATATTTTCCTAATCAAACTTGTGCAATCTCAAGTTTAAAGGCATTAAAATTAGTTAATACTCAAATTGATTCTTTACCAAGTGTTATTGGAAATTTAAAGAATTTAACAACATTAAATTTAGAAGATAATCATTTAAGAGAACTTCCATCATCATTTTGTGAACTCAATAATTTAAAAATATGTTCTTTAGAGAGAAATAATTTAGAATCGCTTCCAGAATGTTTTGGAGAGTTACTAAAGCTTAGACAACTCTATCTCTCAGATAATAAATTGAAAGAATTACCGGAGAATTTTGATAAATTACAAAACATCTTTTCACTAAGGCTTAGAAATAATCTTTTTGAGGAAGTTCCAGAAGTTTTAGATAAGTTGCGACTTACCAATTTGGATCTCAGAGATAATAAGATAGAAAAATATCCGAAAACGATTGGAGCCCTTAATTTAAAATTAAAGAAAAACGGATTCTATGATTAAATTGATTATATCTGGATACCAAAGAATTATTAAGCTCTAAATTATTCTGGAAAACTCTCAAAAGCTTGTAAAATACTGCCGAAAGCACAAATAATTCACTTTCATTTCTATTTCTTACTTTTCACTTACTTTTTTCATTTCATAGTATATTTGTTATTTCATTTCAGTAAAAAACATATCAAATTACATTATTTATTTCTCTATCAGTAGGAAAACATATTTAATAAAAATCTTCAAAAACGCGTCATTCTTTTGTTTTTAGAAAGATATGAAAGAGAAGAAACGATAATTGGACAAAAGTTCTAACCAATTAGAAATTAAAGAACGCGCTTTCTAAGCTCGATACCAGCACGCTTACATTCCCGTAAAAGGTCTCCCTCTGGGTAGAATACGTATTCGAGGGGTCCACGGCGGGTATTGGCGACCTATTGCTCTCCCTTGATGAGGAAGTAGAAAAGATTACGCGTGCTTCCCATGACACACCCCTTACACTCCTTTATGGGGAAAATGAGGGCGGGGTGAACCCCTCAATGTGGATGAAGCAGTATATGGTGGAGCATAACGCAGACATGGATCAAATAATCGACCAGAAGGGGCTCACCCAGAGCTATCACGACTACGTGTTCGGCATGCGAGAGCTGCTGCGAAACGGGGGCAATGCCGAATATAGCCCCTCTGTGGGTGGGTATTATACGCAATTAATCTTTAATGGACAGGTACATTCACCGACTGATCTGCTAGCAATTACCATGGAAAATGCGAAAAGCAATCTTATTCGATTAAAAGTGATGAGAGATTCGATGAAAGGAATCCCAGAAATGCAACCAGGCGCAGAAGTACCTTTGGAGATCTTGCCTGTTGGTACGGAATATAAAAAAGGTGATATTATCGTCTTTTATCAATATGGGATGAGAATTGTCCATCAAGTTGAGTACGTGTACGAATCAAGCGGGAAAAAATTTTATGTCACTCAGAGAGTCAATGAAGAAACCAATTCTAAAGTAGATAGAAAACCCGTATGTGAAGATGAGATTATTGGAAAAGTGGACTTATCTATAGAGGCATTTATGAAACTAAGTGAGATGGCAGAATGTGGAAGAATACCTTCCATTCAAGCCTTTGGGATGAGCAATGAGATAGATACGATTCTTCAATCGATTAATAAACTTGAAAATGAAATAATGCGTATTGTCACAATTGCTCATCAAAATTATCCTAATATTCCTCAAAGATTTATAGATACTCAGAATAATTTAATTAATGATGTTTTCTCACGAATAAAAGAGGAACCACAAAAACCTAATATAAAATTATATTTAGAACTTATCTATTATGCTGAAAAGAATTTCGGTAATTCTATTATTCTTGATGTGTTAGAGAAAGTTGAAGGATATCTATTGGAAACTGAAAAAATAAGAGATCTTGAAAAACATCCTAGTGATTATGGTTATACTTTTAAAATCTATTATGAATATTTCAGAACGATAGCAGATTTTAATGGAATTGATTTTGCGTTAAATGAATTGGATGAATTAGATAAAGAACATGAATTTATATAATTCCACTCAAGAAAGGCAGTACCAATCTTAAAAGATCATATTGAGACTTTTATAGCTAATATTAATAAATTATGGAAAGAAAATAAAAATAATCCTGTCTATGTAAAAAGATTGAAGGAAACGATTGAATCTTTAGAACAGTATATATCTGATTATTATACAATTGGGAAAAAAGGATATTTAGCGTTTTTTGAGGATAGAAACACTAAGAATTCATATTACTCTCTCGAACTTCTATTTATTCAATTAGGAACCGATATTTGGAAAGGTGATTTGATTAGAGATATCAATCCTCTTACGGATGAAAATGATTTTTCTCTCCATCATATAGAACAAATTAAACTCTTGTGGAAATTAAGGGATCTAGTGATTTTACATAACCCCCATAATAGATATATAATACACACAGAGGATATCACAAATATGGATCAAGATCAATTAGATCAAATTGAAAGAATCAAGGAGATAAAAACCTTTATTGAAAGTAGTATAGACAATAATAATCCCGACTTTAATAGACTAAATGACTTTTGGGATGATCCAAATAAAAGAACAGAATTTGTAAATAGATGGGAATATTATCAAAATTTAAAAAACATATATAGTGAAAATGCAAAATGGGCATTCTTAAGCCGATTTTATCCAAATTTCATGCAAAAATACCATCCAGACCTATATATTCCAAATACACCTCCATTTTAATAATTTCAAAAAAATTTTTAAATGATATAAGAGCAATTTATGTGATAACTAATGGATTATATAATTTATGAAAATAAAAAGTATGAGATAAATGATGATGTTTTAAAACTAAGAAATTTGGGAATTAGAAAAATCACACATATTCAAAATTTAAAAAATCAAAAGCATCTTTTTTTTTTAGATTTATGTTATAATAAAATTACTAATTTAGAATGTCTTGAGACATTGAAAGGGTTATATAAATTATTTCTTTCATTTAATCAAATTGAAAAAATCAAAGGTCTCAATAATTTGGTAAATTTAAGAATTCTATTTATGATGCAGTTACTATTTTATCATATGTTTCATTTCATCATATGAGAACAGATGAGAAAACTTCAAATAACT
>SHMU01000117.1 GCA_008080765.1 Promethearchaeota archaeon
AAAAGGTAAAAAGTATTTGTAATGTAGAAAAGTACGGGGTGATTACATGGTAAATTATTTATGCAAAAGACTATAATGATCTATATCCTCCTATATTTTTATTTATTAAGAGTTAGGGCAAATTATATATATAAGAATATAACAAAATAATTTGAAAATGAATTAATATGAGCGAACCATATTTTTGGTGGACAGACAAACAGAAAAGCGTTGCAAGAGAAGTAGAGCAATTTGTTGAGGAGAATTTTGAAGCAGCAGAAGAGTATTTTTGGAAAAAAGAGTTTCCTTGGCCTCTGGTGCGAAAAGTAGCAGATACGGGTTATTTTGGGGCGGGGATTCCCGAGGAATATGGAGGATTAGAGTTAGGTGCAACGGGATGCTGTATCGTTGCCGAGCAATTAGGCAGATTGTACGCAGTAGGACATGTGTTTGTGGTAAGTATGTTAGCGGGATTAGAGCAAATCCTACGATATGCCTCCGAGGAGCAAAAGCAAGAATGGTTGCCGAAACTCGCCAAGGGAGAAGAATTAGGAGCAGTCTGCATTACAGAACCCTTTGCGGGTTCTGATGCGGCAAATGTGCTTACAACAGCGGAACGGGATGGTGATGAGTGGATCATCAACGGGAAGAAACGATATATAACGGGTGCGGGAGTTTCGTCGCGCTATTTCATCTATGCAAAAACAAGCGAGGAATCTTCTGATAGAAAGGAATACTCCCATCTTACTTCCTTTATATTGGAAAGAGGAATGCCGGGATTTTCTTTAGAAAGAATAAATCCTCTAATTGGGTTTGATAATGTTCCGAATGGATATTTAAGTTTTAAGGATGTAAGAGTTCCCGATAAGAATCGAATTGGACCCGTAGGAAAGGGTTGGAACGTTATGATGGCAGGGCTTAATTTTGAACGGCTAATTGCAGGAGCAGTATTTGTTGGTGTGTTAAAAGACATTATTAGAATTTTATATCACTACACTAAACGAAGGATACAATTTAATCGCCCAACTAATCGATTTCAAGGAAATCAAGACCAAATTGCTGATATTATTTCGATGTATCGTATGGGAAGAGTATTTACTTATCATTGCGCGAAGCAATTAGATGATGGAAAAGAACCGATGATCGATTCTGCAATTGCCAAAATGATTGTATCTGAGTATGTTCGAAAAGCAGGAACAAAAGCCATTCAAGTGATGGGAGGTGATGGATTAACTAAATTTTACCCGGTAGAAAGAATCTTGAGAGAAGGGAAAGTAGGGGAAATAGTAGCGGGCACAACAGATGTGCAGAAAATGATAATTTATCGATTTTCCTCTATGCTGCCCGAATATACTAAACCGATGAGAATGCGCTGGAATGAAAAGGTTAATGCTCCTATCATCTCTGATAGCGAATCTCAATTTAAAGGGATGGAAGTAAATGTTGAAAATATTCTCAAAGTGATTGCACACGATTATAAAGTGAATCCAGGATTATATATGACCATAGATGATATACGAGAGGATATTGGTACCAGTCGTTCGAAAACGAGAACTATAGTTGAAAAATTAGAAGAACAAGGACTCGTTGTTATTCATCGTGGAAGAGGAGGAACGATTGAATTAATTAAAGCAACTTACAAAGGATTACAACAAGCGTTTCCCGAGGATTATTATCGATGGTATCCTGATTGGTACGCCGAAAGCGATAAGTTTTAGCTTCATCCTTTTTTGAATTTTTTTGCTGTTCTCATTTTTTTTAGTCTAATTTTTTTTCTTGTCTAATTTTTTTTTTGTCTAATTTTTTACCGCCAGAAGCAAAAGAACGCCCGCTCTTTTAGGGATGTTTCGAATGTTGCATATATTAATCATCGAAACCTTCTAAATCCTTAATAAACAAGAACATCTTTTATGTTTTGATAAACGAGAACCGCACTTATCCCTACCGTACGGATCACGAAAAGTTAATGCTTCGGAGATAGGCAAGACAGCATCTGGCGCAGTGATCGTTGAAGCTAGGATTAAGCTCTTTGAGGTAATGGTAGTGCAACTCTACTTATGATTAATTAAAAATTTTAATATTATTCATTTTTAAAATCCTTAATCAGATTGATATTTTGATCAACATCAATGGTAACAGCAAGAATGCGCAATTCCTCTTCTGGTGCTTGCGCGGGATCTTCCATTAGAAAATAAAATTTTTGATTGGTGCTCTCAAATCCCAGTTCCATTGAACCACAATCTTCCGGTAGAATTTTACGAATATTGGCGGGAGCGGACTCCAACAAAATTGAATAAATTTCATCTTCTATCTTTCGTTGTTCATTTCGAATCTCTTTAACAGCAGAGATGTCAAATGCCTGGAAATTTTCTCCTACAGCTTCGTTTTTAGCTTCCCATTTTTCAAAGAGTTCCTTTAGAATATCTTTTTTTTCTTTCGACATTTCTTTTTAGCTCACATTAAGATATGTATATTGTATTAAATCTCTCAAGTAAGATAAATTCAATAGATTTTTCATTAATCTTAAACTATATTGATATGAATACGTTGCTCAAGAATAACTCCTCGCAATTATATTGACTCGTCCCAACTCATTTTTTTTAAAACAAGGCGTTTTTACTACAGATAATGAGGAGAGCTTGGAAACCTAATATGGATTCTTCATCCTACCGTAGTGATTACGAGATGGAGAGCGTTTGGAGGGAATACAAGATATATGGTCGACAATACGCATTTCTAGATGAAGTAAGAAACCACATCGTTTAAGGAGTGGTAGTTCAAAAAGCATAAGGGCATATTTTTTAAATATCTTTTTACTAAAATATTTAAATATGAATGAAAAAAATAATCAATCAAAGAAATATGGAGATACATTTCAGCAAAAATCCAAATATGAGAGGGGGAATTTACCAAGACATCAATTAAACTGGATGAATAAGCCATCTTCATATAAGACCTATCAAAATCCCCTTAAAAGGATTCGGCTTCCTGAATTAGAATTTCCTAAAGATATGGACTTTTGGCAGGTTATAATAAGAAGGAGATCACTACGATCCTTTGCAGATGTGGCTCTTACTTTGGAACAATTAGGCTTATTATTATTTGGAATGTCAGGAATAACTCGAACATCTTCAAGAATGGAATTTAGAACCACCCCTTCGGCAGGAGGACTCTATCCGATAGAGATTTATCCTTCAATTAATAATGTTTCCGATCTAGATCGGGGGATATATCATTATAATATCAGAGATCACGAATTGGAGCTGCTAAAAAAGGGAGATTATAGAGAAAGAGTGGCCAAGGCATGTCTTGATCAATCCATGGCATATCATTCTGCGGTTAATTTTATTTGGACAGCGGTAATTCCTCGCTCCAAATGGAAATATCTCCAAAGATGTTACCGATACATCTATCTTGATTGCGGGCATATTGGGCAAAATTTTTATCTGGTAGCAGAATCATTAGATTTAGGGGTATGTACCATTGGAGCTATTTATGATGAGGAATTGAACGATATATTAGAAATTAATGGAAAAGAAGAGACTTCTATCTATGTTGGGGTAGTAGGAAATCGCTCAAAATAGTTTACTCCTAGTATTGCATTATAAAGTTGATTTTCGTAATAATATTTTTTCAAACGTTTCTAGTTCGCGCAGATAGGTATTTTTTTCATCTAAGTCCCAATTAGAAGCTACTATTAGAGTTTTAAACTCTTCTAATGCAAATACCGAATCAAAAAATGTTAATAAAAGTGCTCGGAATTGCGGTTTGTTGAGCCTCTTATAACTATTTTCTTCATTTAAGAATTGGAACAAGTCCGTATATGATTTTACTTCTCTTTTAAGAAGTGCTTTCGCTTTTGTACTGATCTGCGATGATTCATGGTCAATGACAAAAAGTATATTTTTAAGGTGTGTTTGTAAAAGAGCATCGCAGTTCCATAAACTATCTAAAGCGTTAATTATAATTGGTACATATTCTTCTTTTAATGAATTAGAAATTAGATCCATAAATTGTTCTTCTAGATTTTGAAATTCAGCAATTTTCTTAAAAGCTTTTATAATCTCATTTCTAACCCACCTATCTGAGGTATAGTAATGTTTTACAAGAAATTTTAAATATTTATCCTCAAGATATACCTTATGAGATAACACTCCAATTAGATATACCAAATTTATTTTAATCTTATTAAGTAATTGTTCCGAAAAATGTTCAATGAAAAAGTCGACAAAGTTTAGATGCTCTTTTTGGGGCTCCTTCGTGAGTGTTATAATAAAATCATTAATTTTGTTCGGATTAGTAGAATCTCTTATTTGTTCAAATTGATTTTTAATCGACAATTTTTAGCTCACCGAGACCATTTTCATCAAAGACCACTTCTATTTCTAAAGAACTTGACACATTCAATTATCATTTGTGAATAACTGTAAACATATATAGTTTATCTAACTGCAATTTTTAATTTTTATCGATTAATATTATAAGGAATAATTTTTTTAGTTTTATGTAAAAGCTTATGTGAATTTTTGAGTGTGAAAATTCCTTAACAAATTTAAAAAACCACAATCTCATTTAAAAATATGGAAACGCCTGTATTGAAGAAAAAGATTTCCGAATTATCCAAGAAGAAATTGTTGGAACGAGCCGAACAATATATCTTTTCTACGGGATTAAATGACGCCGCTTCAAAATTATGCAGACTGAATATGCGATATGGGCTTGCCCAAATGCATATTATCCAAGAAAAATATGGATTTGAGCCGAATGCGTATTTTATCTCCTCTCCCGATGAAACTATTTCAAGGAACTCCTATCGATGGAGTTCGGGATATGGATATGGGGGGAAAATCGTGTGGGGAACGGGAAAGGACAAAATTGTCTTTTTAAACACAAAACCGAATCACTGTGGAATCCTTGTAGGAGGATTATGGGAGTGCCCCGATCCATATGAACTCATCAAAAATATGAATGAGATCAAATCTAAGGAATTATATATTGATAATATCTTGGTAAATTGGGATTTCGATAAAAGTAATCACTTTATTAGTTGTTTTAAAACTAAATCTGTTTCCGATCTGAAGATTGCTCCCTATGTATTTTTAATCCATGGTTCTGCTCCAGAACTTCGGGGAGATAAGTATGGTATTGGTGTATATATTGATCAGTCTAAAAATTTGCAAGACATATCAATTGAAGAAGTCACCCCCTTTGGGACGCAATCAATCTTATTAGATAAAGGGGCAGAGGATTATTTGATCCTAAATAATGAAGTATTGGAGTTTTCAAATAAAAAAAGAGAGATTGTTGCCAAAGAACTCTTCAAGATGAAGTTTGAAATTATATGCAATCAACCTCATCAATTTTTAAAGGATTATAATAGTATCTATTTGGGAAGTAATTGTACAGATCCATCAAGCCCCTTAATTAAATCTAACATTTTTCCTATTGGCTTAAGAGCGGATCTTCAAGCCTATTTATTTAAAGGAAATCAAAATCTTTCGGAAAAAACAATAAAAAAATTAGATTTATATGAGAAAGCACAGAAATTAGGATTAATGGAAGAATTGACGAAAGCAAATATTTTACCCCATGGAGCAGGATATTCATTTCCCGATATTAAGGATGTTATTCAAGTCTTAGAATATAAGGATCAAAGATATTTTGTATGTAACTTAAATAAGGAAAAGAAAGGAAAAAAACAAAGATTAAAAATCGTACGCTATGTGTCGGATCTCCAGTTTGAATATCGCAGAAATGAGATCATTCAAAAAACGGTGGACATGGGCTTAGGAAAGATCATGGTTAAATTAAAACCACTCTTCTCGCTTAAAGCATAAAATAGTATTAGGTTTTTTAAACTCGGATGAACTTATTTTCTTTTTATTCAATTTTCGCCCCGGGATCAACATCTTTATCTGGAGTTAAAATCGAGACCACATTATCCTTAACCGCAGCAAGAAGCATCCCTTCACTTAGCACTCCGCGTAGTTTTTTCGGCTCTAAATTTGCAAGAAAGGCTATGTTTTTATTTAGTAATTCCTCTTCTTTGTAATGTTGAGCCAATCCAGCTACTAAAGTCCTTGTTCCATCACCCGTATCTAAGGTGAGCTTATATAAATTGTCTGCATTTTCGATACCCTCAACGTTTGTTATTTTCCCGATTCTAATATCTAATTCTTTAAAATCTTCATAAGAAATCATATGGATTTGTTTCACCCTTTTTTTCTTTTGTTTTATTTTGATGAGTTTTTCTTTTATATCATCAATGTCTAATTTTTCAAATAATGGCTCCGCTTTTTTGATTTCTTTTCCTGTTTCCAACTTATTTTCATCGATACTATCCCAACCCAATTCATTCAAGTCCTTTTCTAAGTTTAATAATTCTAAGATCTTTTTAGATGTATTGGGAATAAAAGGTCCGAGCAATATCGCTAAACTATAGGCAAACTGAGCGCATAAATTAAACACATGCCCTGCAGCTTTTTTATTTTTCTTGATAATATGCCAGGGTGCTTTATCATTTAAATAAATATTCCCTTCTCGAGCATATTCTACAATTTCTCTCAGAGCTTTTCTTAATTCAAATTGACCTAAATAAAATTCTATTTGTTCGGAAATTGTTTTTAGTTTTACTACAAATTGCTCATCTCTTTCATCTAATTTGATTTTTTCCGGAATTTTGCTTTCAAATTTATTGTTAATAAAGGTGAGTGTTCGATGAATAAAATTTCCGATAATATCATTTAGTGTATTAATATTATTTTCGAATTCAGACCATAAAAATGATGTATCACTTTTTTCAGGTCGATTGTACACCAAGTTAAATCTCCAATAATCTAAAGGTGCTATTTCTAATGCTTCATTAATCCAGATGCCTACTCCACGAGATTTTGAAAACTTGTCCTTCTCAAACATCAGAAATTCCGTTGATGACACATTATATGGCAGAACCAGTTTCTCCTCTTCTTTCTTATTAGCATTGTATGCCATTAATAATCCGGGAAAGACGATTAGATGAAAAATAATATTATCTTTTCCGATGAAATAAACCGCATTAGTCTCATTATCCTTCCAAAAAGAATCAAATCGTTTTGGATCATTTTCATTCTTTTCAGCCCATTCTTTTACGGCAGAAATATACCCTAATACCGCTTCAAACCATACATAAATACTCTTATCCTCAGCACCTTCAAATGGAGCGGGAATACCCCATTCTAAATCCCGAGTTATTGCGCGCTCCGGAATTCCTTCTTCAATACTGTTTAAGCACATGCTGCGGGCATTTTGCGGAATGATTTGGTTATTTTCAATTAATTCTTTAAGCTCTTCTTGTAGTTTTGGAAAGTCCATATACCAATGCTTTGTGGTACGAATTTCTGGAGTAGAACCACATATGGCGCATTTAGGTTTATTAAGCTCTAACGGAGTAAGTAATTTTCCGCACTCCGGATTATCACATTGATCTCCACGAGCACCGCTTGCCCCACAATGAGGACAGATGCCCTCCACAAATCTATCCGGCAAAAATAAATTATCCTCTTTACAATATAATGATTCAATTTCTTTTTCAAAAATGTAACCATTTTTTTGGACTTCCACATAAAACTCTTGAACAAATTTAATGTGAGTAGGTGTGTGAGTGTGGGTATAATTATCATACGAAATATTCCATCTTTGAAACAAGTCGGCTATGATTTCATGGTTTTTCATGGCTAATTCTTCGGCAGGAAGATGTTTAGTTTTAGCGGCAACGGCAACGGGAGTACCATGCATATCAGAGCCCGAAACAAAGACCACCTCCTCGCCCCGAAGTCTTAAAAATCGTGCAAATACATCAGCAGATAATACACTTCCAATTAAATTACCTAAGTGGGGAATCGCATTAACATAAGGCCATGCTGATGTGACTATATATTTTCTCTTATTCTCGGACAATTGAATTACCTCCTTTGAAAAATATGGAATGAATAATTTTAAAAAATGAGTAACAACTAGATTAAGCTCTAATAAAATAAGAATTTAATTGAATTAAAGCTCTTTCTAAATAAATTATTAAGATAATTCTCATCTGAAGAGGATTAGATTAAGTCATATTCTAGGTTTTTAGAAAATATGTTAGAACAAATGAAAGGAATTATACTTCAAGTTCCTCGCCGAGATTCATAAAAAATGCTTTTTTCCCTGTTCTTTTAAATGCTCCGCCAATCTCTTTCCCATTTGTTCTTTCTCAAGACCGAAATGATAGGGGATAGTCAATTTGGGTTGTATACTTTTTATTAATTCCTTTTCTTGGTGGTTTCACAAAATTGGGGTCAATAATTATATGATCTTCAGTTCCGATCAATTCAATACATGCCCGACCTGAAAATCTTAAAACAGCCATTTTTTATTCGCTCAACTTTTTAGATAATGATTATAAGCTAAAGTATTAATCGCTAAAGCACTTATAATATTTATTCTTTAAATCTATAAATTGAGGGAATAGAACATTAGAAAATACAAAATATCGTTGGAATTAATTTAAACAAATTAAACTCTCCACACGAAAGTAAAATAATATGAAAAGAATTTGACATATTGCGGACTTATATTTTAAAACTATAACCGCAATACCGGCATGCTTGAAGCTCATTGAACATCTTTTCAAGACAGGGTTTATGGTAATATGCTCCACAATTACTGCATTGATATACTTCATATTTTCCCAAAAATATATTATGACAATAAGAGCATGACTCATTAATTTCATCGATCTTTTCTGAAGAAATGGGCTTCATTTTGGCCGCATTTTTCTCCATATCGTTAATTATATGAATTTTTTGATCTTTTCTTTCATAATCTTCTATTAATTTCATTACTGAGTGCGATATTTTTAGCAAGAAATAGCAAAATGGACACCGAAAGATATTTTTTTTATACTCGGTTTTCTTTGCCCATAACGCAGCACATGATAAATGCATAGCTCTTCCGCAAGAGGGACAAAATCTCCCTTCAGAAAAAAAATCAGCATCAGTTAAAGGAGCTTTCCTTGAATGACAAATCTGACATGTAGTTTTACTCTTATCATTATTGTTCATCATATATCGAATTTCTAAAACGCTTAATCGTTTTAAAGGTAAGGCTATTGCATTTAACAGAGGTGCTGACTTTTCCTTCTGTCCCGAGCTAAGGTAATCTGGAGTATCTACAAGCTCTTTTTTAGAAGCGAATGCTCTTCCCGCATTGATGGCTGCTTTAGGATTTCTAAAAAATCCAAATTCCCCTCGGGTTAACCGAGAAATCCTTTTTAGAATATTATTGCTAAAATCTTGAGTCAATCCTAATTGAAAGCTATCAATAATCACCCCCAAACCTAAGGCTGTATTTAATGTATCTTCAAATCTTTCTGAATTCGAAAAATTTTGAAGCCCATCGCTAATTATTAAAATACGCGAAATCTTTCCCCCAATCTTTCGCATCTCTTCCACTAAAAGCTGTAAAGCAAAAGAAAGTGCCTCATTTAAATCTCCTTTTCCTGAAATACTGAGACTTGATGCTTTTAAGGACTTGCGAAGTTTATCATACTGATTAGTAAACCCGCAAATACGTTTAATCTGCTTTCCGAAAAGTAAAATGGAAATTCTATCCTTTAAGTCAGAGGAAAATTTTTTTTCACTAAAGCTTTTCGCGGTTTCCAAGGCAATCACAAATCTTCGAGGTCTAAAATCGCTTCTCATCATTGATCGAGAGGCATCCAGCAATATTATTGTATCTTCTACCTTAAATTCACTCAAGATATATTTTCAACACTCAAAACATTTTGTTAATGTTAACGATATAATACCAATTAACTCTTATATAAATTTTTAAAATCAATCATTTATGAAATAATATGTTTCATTATATTTCTTAAGCATTGAACTTATCTATTCATCCGAGAATCTCCTCATAAGATAAAATTTATAACAAACTTTCAATTTTTATTATTATTCTTAAATGAAATCATCAATTTATCATTCTTAGTGAGAGAGGGAACAAATAATGTTAGTTCATGAATATATATCAGTCTTAACTACAAAATCCAAGGGAACTTTCGGAATTAGAAATGCTATATCCTCGGATGCCCCATATATATGTGAAGTATTTAAAAGTATATATGAGTGGGAGTATCTGTATCCAAAAGTTTATAATAAGATGAAATTAATTGAAGAGATTAATGAAGAGCAAAATTATTGGTTCTGTGTAGATAAGCTTAACGAGGAGCGTGTTGTAGGGGTGGGTTTGCTAAGAAAGGAAAGCGAGATCTCCATATATGCCGGAAAGACCGTTCTAAAGAAAGCTTATCAAGGATTAGGTATTTCGCAATTAGGGACAGAATGTATTTTTTCTTTTCTTTCTCATCCTCGACAAGAAAATATATTACGATTTGATACTGATGTGCGGGCGACAAATAAAAATTCTCAAAAATTTGCCGATAAAGTAAGATGCATCCCATATGGTTTCATCCCAAATTATAATAACTATGCTGACAAACGAAATTTCGATCCTTCCGAAAGAATGCCTTTTAGCAAAGGAAAAATTGAGCCAGTAATAATGTATGTATCGCCTATAAGAACCTATTGGAAGAAAAGGAGTAGAAATATTTATTTTGCTAAAAATCAAGCAATTTTATCATTTTACAATGAATTAAAAAAACATACAAATCGATTGGGAAGAGATCATATACATATGAAACAAGATCCAAGTAGACAACTAGAGAAATTTAACCTGAAAAAAGACTATTATAAATCATGCATCAAAATTGATGGCTATCTTAAGGAAGAAACTATTCAAAATTTGCTTCAAAACTACTCTAATTGGAATGTTATCGAATGGCGTGTCCCCACTACTCAAGAAGGGCTCTCTTCTCAATATATTGCCTTAAGGAATAATTTTTTGGTAGTAGGATACGACCCGGGTTCATTCATTGATATTAATACAAGTTTAGAAAATACATTTGTTAACGACACCATTCTTTTTTGTTTATTTCCCAATGGAATTGACTATGACCAATTTAACAATATTAAAATTTTCAAAAAAAATCAAGGCATTGTCGATTTAGTTCTTGAAAAAGTGAAAAATGGAAAAATGAAAGTGTGAGTATTAATTTTGCTTTCTATTAATTTTTCGTCAATCTGATAGGTATTTGTATGCAAACAATGTATATACTTTAATAATCCTCATAAAATCATCGATTTCAATATATTCGTCCGTGGTATGAGGAAGTGTTGCGTTTCCTGGTCCAAAAAGAATCGTGCTGGGACAATAGTTGGTATTTCGAAAGGTGCGCGCATCTGATGCTGCCGGAAATAAGGAATAAAAGGATGCCCTTTCATAGATTCTTTCTGCTATGGACTTAAATTCTTTAATTAGTTCGGAATCTTCCCAATCTTCCCAATAAGAACCATCCGAATCATCAATGATTTCAATTTGTGCATATACATGCTCAGAAGAATTTTTTCCCTCCTCTTTAAGCGGATAGCCACTGTCTTTTACAACTTGTTCTAAGGCATTCTTTATCATCTCACCGGTTTGGCCCGGAAACGTTCTAAAATCCATTATTGCCTCACATTTTTCGGGTACCACATTATCCTTTATACCTCCCTCAATAAGATTTAAACTTCTCGTTAAAGTAGTAAGTGCTTTTAAAAAATTCCTTAGTATTGGTTGCTCGTTAAATATTTTTTCAAATACATCTTTATCAGGAAAAACCTCACTTAACAATGCTTTTAATTTTTCTTCGGGAATAGGAGGGGGAACATTAGGTAAATAATTGTCCAATTTGTCTAAATGTTGAATAATATCGCTCATCATATATATAGCATTTTTACCCTCAAAAGGAATGGAGGAGTGTGCGGCAATTCCGTGAGTTATAATTTTTATTCTTACATGTCCCTTCTCTCCCACGATAATTGCCTTAGGCAAAGGCTCAAGACCCGTAGACTCTCCTACCACACAAAAATCACTTTTAATATTACGAGCTTTTAGCACATTTTCAACACTCCATAACCCCCCTAAAATCCCGCTCGTCTCTTCATCTCCGACAGCACATAACACTAAGTTTTTATCACTCTGAATATTTAACTTTTTAAGAATTTGCATCGAAATCGCCATCGCAGCTAATCCCGCTTTCATATCCGTAGTTCCTCTCCCATAAATAAATTTCTTTCTTCGAATATGAGCGGAAAGGGGAGAATATCTCCACTCATCTTCTGGTCCAGGAGGCACGGTATCCATATGTCCATTATATAAGAGGCAATGATCAAAATTCTTATTAACATGTGCAATTAAATTAGCTCTATTCTCTCCAAAGGGAAACACCTCACATTTAATATCATTATTTTGAAAAAATGCTTGTAATTTAACAGCAACATTCATTTCGTCTCCGGGAGGATTATATGACTTTGTTTGGATTAATTCTCTAAAAAACTCAATATAATCTTCTCTATGACTGTCAATTTCCTCAATAATTATGTTTTCATCCATTTTTTTTTAACCCTATTATATATAGAATGCTATAGTAATAATATAAAGTTATCAATAATTAAATTATAACATACTTAGTATGATAATTTTTAATTTACCTTGTTTTTTCTAAATCTTTAATCACCTTTATATTTTAATCCGACATTATTCGTCTC
>SHMU01000118.1 GCA_008080765.1 Promethearchaeota archaeon
TGAGGCGATCCGAAAGTGCAAAGTTATAAATCAAGCGGCATTTCTCCGATAAATCCCACAGGAGTTCTAATTGATCTACTGTGGGATAAATCCGAATTTTTTGGGTTAATTGCACGTTCTCTTCTCCTTGCGAGGGTCTCTTTCTATACTAGTGTATAGTATGCGAGGTATTTAAAAGGAGGGGGTCCGTTAATTTAGTGATGTATAATGCGGAAGATCTCACCCACACGATAACCCATGTAGATGCTCTGCGAAATTCATCCCCTCCATGAATGGAGGGGACTTCTTTCGCAATTAGTTAAAAAAAAGAATAAAACTTGATTTGTAGCATAACGCAATTATTTCAATGCTTCTTAGCTCCAGAAGGAAGTTAAAATGATTAAATTGGTGCTATTTTTCCAATAACTTAGAAAAAATTAATGGAAGAGAAAGGATATCGTAGTAGTTATGTTCAATACATTCTTTTATCAAGCCTATGTATGTATGAGGATCTTTTAAATACTTCCGGTAACATAATCCCACTAAATTGGACGGTAATTCATTGTCTCTCTTCCAGTTTAGAAGCTGTTCTTCAATAGTTGTAAGTTTATAATTCTCATATTGTCCTTTATATTTGCGCCGGCAATTATGATATAAATCAATATGACCATATTTCGTATTATAATCTTTGTAAGGCGTATCATCTTCGGAGATCATCGGATTTGCATCAAAATAATATAAAAATCGATTTGCTAAATAGGGAATGTCAAAACTTTTACCATTATAACTTACAAAACATTTAAACCGGGGAAAAATATTTTTTCTTAAATGCTCGCATATTGCAATTTCTTCTTCTATACCCCTTGCAAAAAATTGGAGAATATGATATTTTTCTTTCTTAAAAAAACCAATTCCTACGAGTATTATTGGAGAATCATAAATTCCTAATGTTTCTATATCTATAAAAAGAAAATCTTGTTTTGAAAAGCAGAATGAGGTATCAATATCGTACAAATATTTGTTTTGAGTAAGTGAATAAAAATCCTTGTTATTCACCTGCTTAATAATAGTTTTGGCAAATTTACTGTATTTTAAATGAGAGAGTAAATCAAAAAGATTTCTCACACCCCTTTTATATAAGTAGTTTTCTGTGTGCTCGCCGATATAATAGACTGTTTTTAAATTTTTTAACACATTCACTCTCGTGTGTGAAAGATTTAGCGATGGAATATCATTGAAAATATCCCAAGAAATCTCTAAAAGATCACCCAATCCTGTAGATATTACTTGCTGTTTGTTAAACAGATCTTCAAGAGACTTTCCTTTATATGTGTCTACAATCTTTGTAATATCAAAATCTTGGGAGGAATATGATTCAAAATATTCAAATCGATTAAAAGGAGGCATTTTTTATATTAGTAATAAAGTTCTGTGCTTTTAATACCTAATTACTGTCGCGGTTTACTATAAAATTTAAATTATGATAACATTAAAACATCATCTATTCGAGAAAGAGGTCAATACGCGGTAAAATGTCTGCTTTTTTCCTAGATGGCTTAGTCTTGAAAAAGCGTCTAGATTCCGAATCTTCTAATACATAATTGCTCCCCCCTCCATGAATCATACAATATGGATCGAGTAATCCAATTTGATTGGAATATTGTCTAATGAATCCCCGTCCTCCAAGAGTTCTGAAACAATGAATAGAGCTCTCGAATGCCAATTCTGTGGTCTGAATCTTCAAGCCCATAGCGTTTGCTGCCATTAGCTTAGAATTACCCAATTCAGGTCGTTCATCCAATTCCCTCGCATATTCAATGAGGGCAGAAATTAATAGATTCAACTGTCGAATGTTTGCAGAAATAGGAAATCTAATTACTTGATAATCATGCAATCTATTATCAAACTGCTCTCTGTTGATTGCCCAAGTATGAGAATAGAGAATTTTTTTCATCGCATCTCCTAGAGCTTCTGCGCTAATTATCAATCTTTCCTCGGTTAATTGATGGAACATGATATCCAATCCGTTTCCTTGCAATAAATTTTCTTTGGGGATCTTTACTCTGTCAAAAATGAGGCGACTTACAAATGCATCTCGCATCCCATAGGTGTGAACTCTTGCTGCCCGAAAACTTTTTAACTGCTGATCTTCGGTATCAACGATTACCGCTCCGAGTTGTCCGTTGTTCATCCTTCCATAGACAATAATATAATTAGCTATCATCCCATTAGTAATAAATACTTTTTTTCCCTTTATTACAATTTCATCATCTTCTTCGATAAGCCTATTTTCCATGCTCATAATATCGCTACCCGCGTTAAACTCTGTCATAGCTGATGCTCCGATCTTTCCCTCAACAGCAACAGGTTTGAGAAACTGCTCCCTCTGGTATGCATCTGCTTTATAATTAACTGGATTACAATAGAGAGTGCCTCCTGCTAGACGCCCCATTTCAATACTCCAATTACCCGCAATATAACGTTCCGAATATTCTGACCATCTTCCCCCGCAGAGAGCGTAGGCAATAAGAGCATTTCTCATTATACGCCCCACTTCATAGTCATCCTCCTCTTGCATTATTGTTGAATAATAACCGTGGTCCGATAACTTTTTCATAATGCCAATTACAATGCTCTTTTTTTTCTCTTCAATGGGTTCCTCTAATATATAATTTAATTCCTCTAAAGCCCTCAGATCTTCGTCTAATTCATCCTCCAAGAATTTATAAAAATCGGCTAAAAACTCTTTCTCGTTTGATCTGAGCAAGGGGTTGTTTAACAAATCCAATTCTGGAACATAGCGCTGAATGCGTATGGGCCTAAACTCGGTTAATCGTGTATCCATCTTTAATTTAATACCTTTTATCCTATATTAGAATTTAATCTGTTATAATTAAGATAGATTAAATGTGTTATTTATAAGTTTTGATTCATCTTGGAAAGTTCTTCCAATTGTTCTTTTTATTGAAAAATCATTAAATTATCTGAAGATCTGAAGATAAAGTTTATTAGATTTCTAAATCAAAGTTTCTTTAATTAAATATATTTTATTTATTATGTAAAAAATTAAAATTAAACATTAAAAATATTGTCTAAAAAGTGATAAATGATAAAATGACACGAGTTTGTGTTATAGGAATTGGACATACAGACTTTAATTGCATGACACCTGATGTGAATTGGAAGGATATAATGTACGAAGCATGCCAGAAAGCATACGCCGATGCGAGCATTGATCCACGCAAGGATATAACTAGCTTCATTACTTGCGCCGAAGATTATTGGGAAGGATTCAGCATCTTTGACGAATTTGTACCCGATCAAATTGGTGCCGTCTTGAGACCTTGTTGTACTGTGTGCGGAGATGGAATTTATGGATTGGGTACGGCATACATGCAGATTCAGTCCGGTCTGATGGATGTCGTATCTATTGAAGCCCATAGTAAAGTGTCTGATTTATTGACATATGGGGATGTAATGCTTCATGCTTTTGATCCTATTTATGATAGACCAGTATCTGGACCTGTAGAGCGCCCTAATTATTCTGGGCTCCCTTCATATCCACCTGAAAACCCAAAACCCTTAGCGGGAAAGACAGACGAGACTGAACGGGTTCATCCATATTTTTTGGCGGGATTGGAAATGCAACATTATCTCAGAAATACGAATACAACCGAGGAAGATTGCGCGATGATTGCGGTAAAAAATAAGAAAAATGCGTTTCTGAATCCTTACGCTGATTACGAGGCGAATATTACCGTAGACCACGTTATGAAGTCTGAATATTGCTTTAAACCGTTGAAAAAGTTAGATATTAGTCCGAATGTAGATGGTGCTATTTGTTTCGTGCTTGCAAATGAAAAGATTACGAGGGAATTAGGCATCGAACCGATATACCTATCTGGATTTGGGTGGTGCTCCGAAACGCCTTGGTTGTCTACGCGGGGAATGGAGGCAGAATATGCTAAAAAATCGGCAGCGATGGCTTATAAGATGGCGGGAATCGTAAATCCACGAAAAGAAATTAATATTGCGGAGATTGATGATAGGTTTACCTATAAAGAGTTACAACATTTAGAGGCTATTGGATTAGCTCGAAAAGGTGAGGCAAAGGAATTACTTCGAGAAGGTGCATTAGAAATCAAAGGATCAATCCCGATAAATTCTTCTGGAGGATCCCTTGGAGTAGGAAATAGCTTAGAAGCTACAGGACTTCAAAAATCACTGGAGATTGTCACTCAGCTGCGCGGTCATGCGGGAAAGAGACAGATTCCTGATGTTAAGGTGGGCTTAGCACAGTCATGGAGGGAGATTCCTTCCGGAAGTGGTGCTGTGGCAATATTTACGAGAGGATAGGAGGTGGAAAAGAAATGAAAAAAAATGTAGCAGTTATTGGAGCAGGAATGACTATTTTTCGAAGAATGCTCAAAGAAACCGGTAAGGAATTGTCATTCTTAGCAGCAAAAATGGCAATGGAAGATGCAGGAATTCAAAAAGATGATATTGATATGGTGGTAATGGGAAGCGCCCCCGATGCTTTTGATGGAATTCATATGAAAGGCGAAAATCTGCTGGATGGCGCTGCCGCTGCGGGTAAACCATATGTGAGAGTTTTTAATGGCGGTGGTACGGGTGTCTTTGCACCTATTGCGGGATGGTGGCATGTTGCGAGTGGGGTTGCCGATATATGTTTGGTAGTTGCGGAAGAAAAAATGGGAAACTGTCTTCCGCATCCCCAGACAGCTTCAAGGCTCTTCGCCTGAAAGCCTGGTTAGCATTTAGGCATATATGGGACCCTGTACTTGATCGACCTCTCAACCCGAACTTGGTGTGGCTCTTTGCTATGGAAATGAACCGATACATGACCGTATATGATGTTAAAAAAGAAGATATTGCTCGAGTATCCGTTAAAAATAAAAGAAATGCTGTGGGACATCCTTGTGCTCAATTAGCAGATCCAAATATTACTGTAGAAGATGTGCTGAATTCAGAAATCATGGCATGGCCTGTACAAAGACTCGATATTAGCCCGCCCAGTGATGGTGCTGCTGCCCTTATTTATTGTTCCGAAGATATTGTGCGACAGTACACTGACGATCCCGTATGGGTGGATGGAGTAGGATGGAATATTGATAGTACTATGTGGACCAATCGAGATTTGTATTTTCCGCGATATGTTTCTGAGGCAGCTAAAATGGCGTATAAAATGGCTGGTATTCATAATCCTCGCAAAGAAATTGATTTTGCAGAACCTTATGATCCGTTTGATTATAAGGAGCTTCATCATATGGAAGGGCTTCTTCTCTGCGATAAGGGACAAGCACCCATTTTGACGAGAGAGGGAGTTACCCAGAGAGATGGTGATCTTCCGATCTGTCCTTCTGGAGGACTGCTCGGCGTCGGTAATCCCATCGCTGCGACAATGGGGCAGAAAGCTTGCGAACTTTATTGGCAACTGTCCGGAAAAGCCGGAAAGCGACAAATTCCCGGAGACCCGATGGTTGGTGTAGGTCAAGCATGGGGGGATATAATGCAAATGGCAACCGTAATATGTATGAGGAGGGGATAATAAAATGGAAAAATCAAATAAAAAAGAAATAACGTATCCAAAGAATCCTGCTGGGACACATTTGAGAAGTTCTGATATTAGGAATAAAGTGATTACCCATTCGTGGTGGGAGCCAGAAATTCAATATGCATGGTCAATTGGGCCGGCAATGAGTAAATTTTTACATGGATTAAAGGAAGGTAAAATCTTGGGTATTCATTGCCACAAATGCAAACGCTTGATCACACCTCCGCGAAGTTTCTGCGAATATTGCTATGGTCCAACAGACACATGGGTTGAATTGAAAGACACGGGCACCATTAATACCTATTCCATATCGTATTTAGACCCGAATGCGAATCGAATTGAAGATCCTATTCTTATTGGGGTAATCTCTATTGATGGAGCTTATCCTAAGCCGATGGGATTCATGCATTATTTCGGAGAGATGAGTAAAGACGAGATTAAGATCGGTATGAGGGTAAAAGCGGTCTGGAAACCGGAAAATGAACGTGAGGGTGCCATTACTGATATAAAATATTTTAAACCATATGGAGGCGACTAAAAAATGACCTTTATAGAAAAGCAAACCGATCCCACTGCGCCTACTCATTGGCGGGGAAACATGCAAGCTGATTATTTTTACTCAAATGGAGTTGCCGGTGATAAGCTCTTTAAGTACATCAAAAATAATGATGGATTTCTTGCAACACCTTGTAAGAAATGTAATAAGGTCTTATTTCCACCGCGAATGTATTGTGAGAATTGTTTTGAAGAAATACCGGAAGATCAGTGGATTCAAGTACCTGCCACAGGAACAGTACGCCTCTTTACTATTGCAACAATCAATGCACATGGCGAGAAAATGAAGGAGCCCAAAATCATGGCCTTAATTAATATTGATGAAACGGATGGGGCATTATTAGGTGTAATTAATGCTAAAGAGTGGGAGAAAGATTACACTGATCTGAAGGTTAAGGCAATCTTTAAATCAAAAGAAGAACGTGAAGGGACTTTAAAGGACATCTTATATTGGAATATCATCTCTTAAAACCCTAATTTCTAATAAATTTTTTTTTTATCTTACCTTATTTATTTTTTATCCTTCTAAGTTAGGTAGAGTTAATCAACTTACCTAAAAATCTTGATAGAGAATAGAATTAACTACATAAAATTGCTATAAAAATAGATAAAAAGAAAAAATGAAAATGAATTTTTTCTAACATCTCAAGATCTCAGCTATATTTACCGCTAAGGTAGTTTTTTTAATTATAGTTATCGATTTATAAAGATATTTTCTTATTCTTACAATTAAAGATCCTTAAAGCTTCCTCTCCTTGGGCAATTTCGCGGCCCGCAACTTCAGCTAATTTTACTGCCCATTCTACTTGTTCCCAACTTCCTTTTGCCAAATCTCCATTAGGCATTCGTATATTATCCTCCAAACCAACGCGAACATGACCACCAATTGCCGCTGCAGATATACCTGCTTGAAATTGCTGTTTTGCCACACCGCACACGCTCCATGTTGCTCCTTCTGGTTTTAATTCTAGCAAACTGGCAAGAGCTCTCGGACTAAATGGCTGCCCACCCAGTACACCAAATACGAATTGAAAGTGAAGTGGCTGTTCAAAAAGACCTTTTTGTTTATTTAAAAAGAGGACATTGTGCATACCACCCATATCATATACTTCTAATTCCGGTTTAGTACCAGCTTTTTTAAATTTCTTGGCAAAATTCTGAATCATTCCAAAATCATTTGCAAAGATATTTCTAGCTCCTAAGACTACCTCTCCGGTGTCCCAATTTCCTACACTAAAATTCATAGAATTTGTATTTAAAGATGCTAAGGGAGGTTTATAGGTTTGAACCGGTTTAATACGTTCTCTATCGGTAGCCACTGCGCTAATAGCAGTACTTAAATTAATGATTACATCAGGCGCCTTAGATTTGATATTCTCTAAGGCTTCCCGGATAAGGTCAAGATCGGGGGTGGGAATACCCTTTTCGGGATCTCTGATGTGAAGGTGGACGATAGCAGCTCCCGCATCATAACATCTCTTCGCCTCATCACCAAATTCTTCTGCGGTATAAGGAACTGCCTCATTCTGATTTTTCATGGTTGCAGCGCCCGCGAGTGCGGCGCTAATTACTACCTTATTTTCGGGATTATTTTCAAATTCTTCCATCTTAATTACCTTATATATTTTTGCTAATTTGTATTCCTTTAATTATTATTTTATAGAATTATTATTTTAATATTCATTTCGATTCTATTTAAATCTTAGAGTTTAAAGAGTAATACATGGTAGTTGATAGGTTTCAAGATCCCTGAAGATGATCACTTCATAAAATTGAAATAGTTCTTCTCTATCTTTCATCCTCTTCTCCGTGTATACAAGTTCAAAATCAATCACTTCCGAAATGAGATATGATAAAACTTAATTTCCTGAGTGATGCTAAAGAAACATCATTTCTGTTCCTTATTACTGCTTATACATATCGATTAAAACGCAGTTCATATAAAATTGCGGTGCTTAATTGCGAAATGCTAAATATACTTAAATATTCTAAGATTTATACTATATTAGCAGATAAGTAAATATTTTATTTTACAATTAAATAACATCTTAATTAAAAGCATTAATTAATAGATTTTAACTAAAAAAAACAGGTTGAAAAATGAAGGGTTTTCTTGGAAAGTTATTGGAAGTAGATCTTACATCACAAACATTAACTGATTTGGAATTAGATGAATCTATTGCCGAAAAATTTCTTGGAGCGGCGGGATATTCTGTACGGTATTTATATGATAAAATTGATAAAGATACCGATCCATTAGGACCACAAAATATCTTGATGTTTATGACTGGTCCATTATGTGGCTCGAATGTTCCTACCAGCGGTCGATTTACGGTATGTGCGAAATCTCCCTATACGGGTATCTGGGGTGAAGCAAATTGTGGGGGGTATTTTGGTCCGGAATTAAAAAAGGCGGGCTATGATGGAATAATTATTAAAGGAGCAGCTGAAAAACCTCTTTATCTAGAAATTATTGATGGAAACGCGGAATTAAAAGATGCATCTAATTTATGGGGGAAAGGAGCATTAGAAACACATGACATCCTTAAAGAATCTGATAGTCTTACAAGAATAGCATGCATTGGGCAAGCAGGTGAAAATTTAGTAAAATTTGCAAATATTGTTTCTGAAGATAAAGTAGCAGGGAGGACTGGTCTGGGTGCAGTTATGGGCTCAAAAAAATTAAAAGCTGTCGCTGTTAGAGGTTCTAAACGATCATATAACGCAGCAGACCCCGAGGCATTTAAAGCTGCTGCAAAAGAAATGGTGGATATGGTCACCAATTCCTTTACAACACAGATGTTTGGAGCTTTAGGTACCCCAGCAGCAGTTGATAAATATAATGTCGAAGGAGAATTACCTATAAAGTATTGGACTCAAGGAGAGTGGGATAATGCCTATAATATCTCCGGTGCAACCGCCTCAGGAACGATCTTCTCAAGACAATATCCTTGTTTTGCATGCCCCATAGGATGTGCCCATAAAGCATCAGTCACTGAAGGCAAGTATGCATTTGAGGGTGAAAGAGAATCTCCAGAATATGAAACAATCGTGAGCTTTGGATCATTAATCTTAAATGATGATCTGGAATCTATCGTGCAAGCTAATTATTTATGTAATCAATACGGCATTGATACTATCAGCGGTGGAAGTACCATAGCTTTTGTCTATTATCTCTACAATGAGGGAACGATTAGCGCTGACGACATTGACGGGTTAGAACCGGAATGGGGAAAGATAGAACCTGCCTTAGAGATGATAAAGAAGATAGCATCTAGAGAAGGGATAGGAGATATCTTAGCGGAAGGATCTGATGCTGTGGGGAAAAAATTTGGGATTTCTCAAGATGAAATTGCCACTGCGTTAGGACAGGAGGTTCCTTACCACGATTTGCGAAGTGCTTTTGGCATGGCTCTCGCATATTCCGTGGGAACTACTCGCGGACCATGCCATTGTGCCTCAGATGTGTATTTAGCCCTTTTAGGCTTACCTCTTGAAGATTTAGGGTTTGAACAAGTTGATAGATTCAGTGATGGAGAAATTATGGCGAAAGATACCGCAATTTTGTATGATTACCGTGCATTATACAATTCATTGGTGATATGCTTGTTCTGTAGTCCGGAACCGAAAAATTTAGCAGATGTTATTGAATCGGCAACAGGAATAAATTTTGATATTGAGCAAATTAAAAAAACTGGGGAACGGATATATACCATAAAACGGTTATTCAATCTTAAGATGGGGCTTACCCCAAATGAGGAGAAGTTGCCAGAAATCCTCCTTAGACCCTTGGAAGAAGGGGGTTCAGCGGGAAAAAGTCCTGACTTTGAAAAACTTAAAAAACTGTTTTTTGAAATTAGAGATTGGGACCTGAACACGGGATATCCCAGTAATGAAAAATTGAAAGAATTAGAATTAGACCATTTAGTTTAATTAATTTTTTCCCTTTCTTTTTCTTCATTTTTATTTACTATAAGTATATTGTTGCGCAGTAATGATCTATCAAAAAAATAAAAATGCTTTCTATTCTTATTTATGAATGTGCTTTCTAAAAATTAATAAAGATATCTATACTAAATATATATACATATAACAAATAGAGGATTAAATAGAATGCCTAAATTCGCTACGCAAGACTGGTGCAAGGAATATTGCGCCGCAATTAATGGAAATGAAGCATATGCAGAAGCTGCTTCTGATTGGGAGGGAGACTTCGTTTTTGTGATTCATCCCGATGGTCCACTAGATAAAGAACTTAAAATGTGGATAGGGCTCTATCATGGAGAATGTACGGGCGCAAGTATGGTTGAAGAGGGAGAATACAAAATTCTTGAAAAAGGTGAAGAGCCCAGTGGGGGTAGTCCACCTCCATACGAGGCAGAGTATTTATACGAAGCTAATTATACTGATTGGGTAAAAATTTTGAAAAAAGAACTGGATCCCATTCGCGCTCTTCTTTCCGGAAAGGCCAAGGTAAAGGGTGATATGGCGAAAATTATGAGAGCTACTAAAGCCGCCCAAGAATTAGTCAGAAGTACCACATTAATAGAGACTGAATTTTATTAAAAAGTAAAAGTAAAATTATTATTTTATTTTTTCCTTAATTCTTTTTTTCTTATTTTCATTCAGTCAAGCACTAGGATCTTAGGAAGTTTTAACAGTAACCCAAAATTACTTCCCGAAGTTCCCTTGTTAAACTGAAGCTTGCGATTACCGAACCGATTTTTTTTAAGAAGCATATGAAGTGTAGAATAGGTTCCATTTAAGAAATACATGAGGTCTTCGGGGTCAGCAATGAGCTCTAAATCATACTCCTCAAGCTTTCCCTTTTTTGTTATAAAGGTACCTTTTTTCATTACAAGATTAATCCACAATATAAAATCTTCTTCGACGTGGAGTCCAATATTTATTTGACCTTCAATATCTTCTAAAAGCTTTTTATTTTTTGGATTTTCCTTTTTATCTTCGATTACCCCATTAATGACCGCTTGGATAGTATAAAAAAGGGTTTCTTCCTCTTCTTTTATCATTTTAATTTCCTTGCTTTTTTAATTATGTAATTCTATTTAGTATAGTAAATGTAGATTTCGATTTATTAAATTATTTTCTTATTCATTTAATTTCGCAATATCTCCCACTTTGTTGAATTTTATCATTAAAAAGTCTCGTAATCCTATATATATAATCTTAAATCATACCCCTACACATTTCAGAAAAGAAAGGAAGAGATAGGAGAAATTTCATGATAGATATATTTATTAAATGCAATGAGATCTTTAGGTATAAAACCAATTATTAATTTTTGTTTATATAAGCCTCTCTGCCAAGATAAAAGGAATATTGTTTGATCTCGATGGAACTCTTTTAGATATGCATATGTCTAAATTTTATAGATTATATCACAAAGAGTTATATAACCATCTACCTACTAGTTCGAATTTCTCATAATACTTAAAACATCACCAAGTTGCTTTTCTAAAAATGGTTGAAAATAAAACAGAGAAATCAAATATTGATGTTTTTTTAGAGGAATTCCTTCCTCCGTTTAATCTAACACGGGAAGAAGGAGAGTTAGTATTAAGAAGATTTTATCAAGAGAATTATCAAAAATTGAGAAAATTCGTAACTCCTTTTCCCGAGGCAAGGAATATTGTGCAACTTAGTATTATAAAAAGTTTTAAGACTTCTCTAGCTACGACTCCCGCATTTATGCGTGAAGCAATTGAAGCCTGGTTAAATTGGGCGGAAATTGATGATCTTCCTTTTGACTTAATAACTTTTGATGAGGATTTCACAACCTGTAAACGAAATTTAGATTATTACAAAGATATTTGTAAGAAAATAGGATTGAAGCCTCCCCGCCCTAAAGGACGGGGATTCCCACGAGTCCACTAAGCATTAGCTGGCGGGCATATCTTAGGGCTGTTTGTCGCGGTAAACCCCTTCCACGTGCGTAGAAAGGATTCCTCCTTCAAGGAGGGTTGATGCGATAAGTCATCGGATGTCAAGAACGTTACCATGATATTCACGGCGGAATTTAAGTCCCTATCCATCTGATGACCGCATTCGCAAGTAATAGTACGCTCGGACAATGAACGCTTTACTCTTTTCCCGCATTTCGCACAGGTCTGTGTGGTGTATGATTCATCAATTCTTATTACTCTTTTGCCTATTTTTTGTGCTTTATAGGTTAAGAATTGGACAAATCTTCCCAACGAGCCCGTGTTTTGCATTGAATGATGAAGAGTCTTGTTCGATTTGTTTTGTCGGGGCGATTTGGTGGTTTTTTTCTTCCGTGCCATCGTTTTCACAGTGAGCTCTCCCACAATAATCGTGTTCGCTTTCGTGTTTTCCACTATTTGTTTACTGACTTTATGTTGAAAGTCTTTAAGTTGATTAGCACATTTAATTTTCATTTTACA
>SHMU01000119.1 GCA_008080765.1 Promethearchaeota archaeon
TTTCTCCACGCTCAGTCTGGTAAACTAGGGCGTTCGTGTTGACACGAAGCCCATCCCTTTAGGGATGGGTAGTTCACATATTGTTGTTAATTCTATGTAATGTTATATAATTTTATCAACTATCATTTTCTACATCTGAAATAGGAAAGCTCGTGGTAGCTGGGCTTCCTACCCATATAAGCCCTCCTTTTAATAATTGATTAGGTTTGGTAAAAGATGTTGCACCCAATACTGCTCCATCTTCTATTATTGTTCCTGGAGATAAAATAGAATGAGGTCCAATCACACATTGATTCCCAACCGTCACTTTCCTAATATAAATTTCATCATGATAAAGCAAATGAGAAAAAATACATATATGCAATGAGGTCATTGTGGAATCTCCAATCTCAATTAAGAGAGGATCAATATATCCCTCATAGGCAACCACACTCTTCCCAATTTTCACCCCAAATAGGCGATACACAATTATGTCTGCCCACGGAAAAGGAAGTGCCCTCGCCAACCAGATTGGAAAATAGGCTGTCCAAAATCTCCGATGCATGTACTTCCAATCTCTACTGCCTTTTTTAAATCTTCCTTCTTGGGGAGGATGCATCTTATTTAGAATTTTGAAAAATAAAAGCGAAATAAGGGTGGTGGTTAGAAAGAAAAGAAATATATTTCCATAAATATTTAATGGAAGCAATAACCAAAACCACCAATTAGCCTCCGGAGTAAAAATAAAGATCTTTATTCCTGTTATTAAATAATATAACCCACTATAATACCACAAATTAACCAGAATTACCGGTATTGCAGCTAGATTAATTTCTAAGAGAATGATAAAAGAAAATGGCGTTTTATATACCCCCGAGGAGCTAACACCCTCCGCAATTTTATCTCTCTTTTCTGTTTCCATTTTTTTTTCTTCCATAGCTATGGGTATCTCATCCAAAAAGATCGACCTATCTATATTGTATACAAATTATTATTTTTCAAAAATCTTATTCTTGGATATAAAACGGGAGTTTTTTATCTCACAAAAACAAATAATAAAAATAAAAGCATAATATAATAAATAATATTTATTACTTTGATATTAAACTTATACATATCATATAAATGTGAAAAAGTGTAAAATGCTTCCATTATGAAAGTCTATAAGCGTTAATCTTGTTCTGATCTGGTGCTTGAGGGCGGGCTCTTGCTGTTGAAGATAATCAATAACCACACTTAAAGGCATTTGTTGAAAGAGGTCTTTCTCGTCTTTGAATTCAATCCATTCCGATTCGGGATCTATGTCCTTTTCTTCCAATAGGCGTTCTACCCATTGAGTGAATTGATAGCTCATACCTTTACCATAGATTTGGAGCTTAAAAAGCTGAATAGGGTTTCGGTTTAGTTATTTTCAACCAAAAGGAATTGGTTTTATATGTAAGAAAAAAAAATGGGAAAAAAAAGTATTTAGGGGGTTTTTTGAGATTTTGGGGTGGGGTGAGAATTCTCAAGAGAAAGGCAATAGGCGAAAAGCTCGTTGTAGTTGTCGGGGTCTCGAAAAAACGTGTAAAACTCGTCAATAGCATCGCAATAAAAATAACTCTTGAAGGCTTCTTCTAAGGTTTTGACATAGTCTTTGAGATGGGGGTCGTTCTCGAAGGCAGAGCCTTTCAATTGACGAATAAGGAATCGCAGTTTCTCTTGATGGGGCTCGTCGATTCTCGCATATTTGTTGCAGAAGGGCGATTTACACGTATAGGGGTGGTGGCATTCCATGATATGCCCGAAGTCGCAAAACATACACGAAAACAGCTCGTCATTAAACAACTCTCGATTATCTCGGGGGCACTATTTCATAGACACACCCAATTCCGATAATCTGGGGGGGTGCTGAGATGTATTTATAACAGACTTTTACACATCCGTTCTTGATAATGGTTCGCAAGTGGGATGCAATGAGTTCGCAGTTTTGAGCGATGGGGATGCCTACGGCGTGGTGTTTATGGGGATCGACAATCCCAAAACAGAGTTCTTTGCTTTTACTATCGTTCCATAGGGCGTATTGCACGTCCATCTTGCCCGATTCGTGCATATTCTGTCGAATAAAGCTTATTTCTTCTAAACCTTTATTCCGAATGTGGTAATTATTTATTCGCATTTTTTTCTCACTTTGGAGTTTTTGGTAGGATTAGAATAGTATTCTGGCTTAAAAATTAACTGAGAGTGAGGATTTAGTATAATTAATGCTCAATCTCGGCACTAGTGGGGATCTCTAATGCGTATCTACGCATAGCATTGGCTATCTATTCGCACAATAAAAATTAAAATTTAATTTAAAAATAACACTAACCATCCATAATGAAAAGAATCCCAAAAGAAAAAAAAGAAGAAAAGAAGAAAAGAAGAAAATAAAATAAAAAAAAGAAAAGGTAATGAAGAAATAAATTAGAAAGGTTTGAAATCTAAAATAAAGGGGCACTGCGTCTTATAGGCGTTGTTATATTGGAAGGTGGGATGAACTCGGTAATTGTTCCAGAGTCCCCCCATTTTATAATAAAGAAAAGTGGATTCTCGGTAAATCTTGTTTAAAGTGTTCTCGTCGTTTTTTGTCCATACTCGCACATAAGGTTTTTTAAAAAGGTCTAAGGTGATCTGAATATATAAAATTGTAAAGGGTGTTTCCTTTCTCTCGGATTTGAGGAGTTTACACGCCTTTTTGATTAACTCGTGGAAGGTGTCTTTCTCATCTGCGTTGAGGGTTCTATTCACTTGGATTATTGGATTTTCGATAAAGTGTAAGATTTCGGGATCGGTGATTTCAAACTTATCTGATTCCTTTTTGGTTACTTCTGTGGTCATTTTTTTCTCGATTTTATATTTTTAGGGTTTTTGTTAAGAGTAAAAGGTGTTTTGTGCTTAAAAATAATGTGAGGGCGTGGATTTAGTAAACTTAGGGGCTATACTCTGCGAAAATAAGGGTTTTTGGTTGCTGTTTAATTGGGATAGTGGCTATCTACTTGGAGAATAGAAACATAAAAAACTCTCCTGTGATGGTAGAATTTTTAGTCGAATCGTAATATAATAATAAATAATATTGTTAGGGGTAGGATAGGATTCTTTTGACTCGCAAAAAAAAGCACCCAGAAAATAAATTTAGATTATTTTAAAGGTTCTTTTGATCATGTACATGCTCCTGAAGAGCAAGTAACAGATTTAATTAACAGAATTAACAGACTATTAGGAAAATATTAGCAGATTTATTAAGACAATGTTACACAGAAAGCTTTCCTCTTTTTCTCTATTCTTCTTGATGTAATCCCTACTTTTCATTCATGTATCTAAAATCCATATAATGGAATATTAATTTCCATACATGAATTCTAATTCCTTTTCTGCAAACAACTCATTGACAAACCTTTGCGTCAAGAGAAAGCCTCTCTCTGGGAGTAATAGAATCCTATAGCGTATAGGATCCTCTACGATAAAAATCTTAATAACTAACCGTTCTTTCTCTAATTGTGTGATAAGCTTTGCGATATATGTTTTAGGAATGAAAAAGTGCTCGTTTAATTCAGCATAAGACCTTCCCTTCCCCTGTAATGTGTTTACCCTCAGATAAAGCAAAAATAAATATTCGGGTTTTTGACTATATCTTTGATATAGTGTAGATATTTCGGTAACAGAAGATTTTTCTTCACTCGTTAAATTTGAACCTGGATATGCTAAGAATCGTGATAAAAATTCTTTTACTTTCTCTAATTGATTCAATTTGTAGAGGTGTTTTAGCACGTTATATTGATCATTAGTCATGTGAAGAGGCATCAATTAGAATATGTCGTTAAGAAATAAAAATATTCTGTCCGAGTTCTAAGATATAAAAAATCTTTCAACCATTCACACTTTTGTAATTTTTTGTTTATAAAGTCTCAACAATTTCATCTATTAGTATGAATCTATTCAAAACAGATAGTGAATACCGTGGTCGAAGAATATTACATCGTTGATGGAAAGAGTGGCAGCGGGAAGAGATATGCCAAATATATTTTATATGGAATTTTAGCGTTCTTAGCAATTTATTTCCCTTTCTTTGGGGGTGCTCAACTACGATTTCAGCTCAGTCAGGTTTTTCGGCTAATTTTTGATACTATCGGAATGCTATGTGTGTTTGGCGGGGTAATCTTCATCCTACTGGGCATTCTTGGATTATTCGGCAGACGCTTGGCGATCGGCAAGCTAGTAATAGGCGTGCTGTTACTATGGATTGGGTGTTGGATGACGGGTATTGCGTTTAGTTTATTAGGTGTGGATTTTGGCGGTTCTTCAGCATCATTGCAAGGATATCACTAATGATCATTTTTTTCTTTGTCTTATTTTTCTCTATTTCCGTTCTTTATACTGCGGATATTTTTTACGAAACTCTAAGAATCTAATATTTGTGATAACATAGGAATTATGGTTAAGTGCATAATGGAGAATAAACCAGTCATCATCCCTCTCTATTTGGATTATAAGAAGAAATATAGGAAGAAGATATTGCACTATTCTGTTCAATTTTTTGTAGTGTGGCAAATATCCACCGTTCAAATTGATCTATTTTTTTAGTACGTAGTAGAGCAAGTACATGTGTTTTAGTCAGAGTGTTTGGAGAGGTGCTCTGGGGGTAATTAAGGGAGACTCCACTACGAACAGGAACCTGCATCTGATGACTCCCTTGCGTTAGCATATTTCTTTTTTTGGCAAGAAGAGATAAGAGTTGCTCATCTTGGATCTGAAAATAATGTAAAATCTCTTCAAAATCATCATAATCTCGGCTTTCAAGGGAAGATTTCGATAATTTCATATCAATCCATTGTGTTAGGAATTTACTGGGGATTCCTTGTTTCCACTGGTCTTTACGCAGATAAGTATATAAGTCTTGAGGTGCATATACCTTCTGTTGGTCTATGTGGTGATCATTTAATTGTGTTAATTTGTATTCGAGCAAGAGTTGGATGAATTCTTCGCGTAATTTCTTGTTCTTGTCGATGATAAAATTATATTCATGCGAATATTCAATTACACCACCGGGCATTCTTTGAAAGCGAGGTGCCTCTCCAGTGATATTCTCGGGAATGGTGATAGTATAATAATTCTGCGTAAATTCTAATAGCTTTTTGAATTCATGCTCGTCGTAGCGCTTAAGGATATTCGAGAGGCATATATCCTCCGGATTTCTATTAATCTCGATAAATAACTGATTTGCCTCGATTTTGATGCGATTCAACTCGTCATGAAGCATTTCGTAAGTCTGGGCGAGAGAAAGGATTATCTGTTCAAATTTTAGATCCACCTTCTCAAAGTCGTAATTGAGAAATTTATTAGTTTTTTTATTGTAAAAAATAAATTGACTCTCGTTTTTAGGAAGCAATTCGGTGGCATTCTGGTTAATATTGAGAATACAGTGGACATTTTTCAAATCTAAAAGATCCAGCGCTTTTTTTTTATCTAAATTATATACCAAATAGAAATTGGGATTATGGCCCTCTAAACTGTTGGAGCTGTCATTAGAGATTACCTCCTTTATATCATAAAGCGCCGTCGATTCTAAATCGATCATGGTATACCCCACGGTGAATACTTCCAACCCGCGCAAATGCTCTAAATCAACATGGGGATAAATCACCAAACTTTTTTGCTGGAAAAAGAGCAGATGCATAAATTCAGGTGTAATAAAATCATATTGTGTATCCATTTGGTAACACCTTTTTTATAATTAATTATATTATTATTTGAAACGTTAATACCATCGACACGCTCGAAATTTCCGAAGATCTCTATGAAATCGACGGCGGCGTCCTATATCTGACGAAATCATTGGAAGAAATCGCATCCAACTCCACTAAATATACAGAATTTATCCGCTCCTCTCCAGAACATACCTTCTACATGGTAGAATTGGTCTTCGATCGCTATGTGGCAATCGATATGGGCGATCCTTCCAGTGAAAGTTATCAAGAGTATTCGGCATTAGCACTCGCGCAAGCCTCGCAATATGCCATCATGGACGTCTTTAACCAGTATACCTTCGCCGAAGTCACCAGCAATATGATCGCCGAGATCGGCTATACCGAGCAGATAACTCTTATCTCCACCATGTGTACCGCATGGGCGGTGTTGCTCGATAGCTGGACCACGAAAGGAGCACAAGAAGCGGCAAAAGAGATCGGAAAGACAGGCGCGAAAACCGCTTTTAAAGCCTTTTCCGAGAAGATGGGCACAATGATTGCCTCTAAATTTGCCAAGGATTATGCCATCAAATTAGTAGCGGAAATTTTAGTAGCCTTTGTCGTTCATCCCCTCAAAGAGGTAGTCGAGGAGATCGTCTTAGACGGGCTGATTGAGTCCTGTGTGGAAGGATATGTGCGAGAAATGGGCGGCAGCGATAATTTGGGCTTCTGGCTGTCCACTTTAGCCACCTCCCTCCGCGAGAAATTGAGCCTCGACACGATAACCAGTACCATCAACAGCATCTCGAATATCGGCACCAGAGTGAGCAGCAAGATTAATGCGTGGATTCCCGACCTTCGCTTAGACGCCGACTCTTTCCGGTTAGACAGCGGTAATATGGAATCGGAGCGCAGCGATAATGTGCGCACCACCTATAAGACCATGGAAGCCGTCGAAGAACGGATCTCCGAAATTATGTCCTTACGAAAGGATAAGAATAATGAGCTAAGCATGGATCAAATAGAAAGGCTCGATAAGGAGCTCGAAGAGTTAATAGAGGTGCGTACCGAGATGAAAGAAAGTAAAAGTAAAGGGGGTACCCTATGGAGTATTCTTAAATCCGCCGTCAAACTTTTAGGCGGTATCACTTTCACCATCGGGAGCATGTTTTTCGGAGGCATCGGCTTATATAGACTTTCCAAACTCATCGGCTCCGTCGGCGAAAACATTAAGGCCTACGTAGTCTTGAAATCCGTAGATAAGACCGTTGATAAGCTCGAACAGCAAAACCGGATGGAATTGGATGCCATCAACCTTTACAGGGCAATGCCCGATGAGCAGCAAAGAGAATTCCTTAAAGATGCCCCCGCCAATGAGAAAATCGCCATGCTAACGGCAGTATTGGGTAAAATCGATGTGGACGGTATCGATAAAGAAAATAACCTTCTCGAGAGTAAAGCCACCATCTCCTATATGCCCAATTCGAAAACTCAATCGCAAGTTACCTCGCAACAGCAACTTGCCAACCTAATGGATCAAATCCGAGCGGATAGAGCACACCGAGAAAAACTTGATAACCATTATAGCTCCTATGTAAAGCAAACGCAAGAATATAAAAAGCTCAAAGAAATTAAGAGAAAGATTGATGATGCCTATTATAATTCCGAGCATTTAAGCGCCCAACAGCAAGATGAACATATTCAAGCGATTTTGATGATAGGCAGAGAAACTTTATTAGATATGGGGCTTGTTTCAGACTCCCGAGTATTCAACATGCATGGGTCATATAAGATCGATCCGAAAGCGATTGTATTAGGATTTCCAAATGATCAGTTCAAAAAACTCGAAGATTTAACCCTTGAAGATTATGACAGACTAGATACGGCAGAGCGACGCGAGAGGTTTAAAGACAAATACGGAGAAAGCATCGCAGTCTACACTGGAGAAACAAAGGGCTTAACCGGGAAAACAATTAAAATCTTATCAAGTGAATATAAAGCCTATATCGATGCGCAAATTTCAACGCAGCTTATCAGGGGCAGACATGGATATATGTCAATAAATAAAATGAATGATTACATTTACGACAGCAAAAATAAGGCTTGTATCGCGTTAATCAAAGATTTAAAACGGGAATTATTTCTCAAAGAATCCGCAAATCTGGGGCTTATTATCGTCAAAGGACAAAAAGGAGTATACATACCTAAGCGGACTACGGATATAGAGGGTTATTGCCAAGCTAGAGGAATCTATGATATAGAAGGCTCTACTTTTCTTATATATAATTCTCATGAATATTTCAGCCCCAATACCATCTTTACAGGAACATATGGAAAGCCTGCCTTCATTATGACAGAGACATGGAAGCAAAAGGTTCTTGAAAATAAGGATTTACCTCGCGGGCAGAAAATATTTAGTGATGAAAATCCTGCCTCCCCATTTTATGGGGAATTTGCGGCAATGAGAGATGATCTCATCCACCTATTCAATGAATTAGAAATAGGGATAAAAGATGGTGGAAACTATAGGCAAGTAGAAGATTATGATGATGTATATTTTATTTTAGGAACAAGCAACGATCAATATAATAGTTATCTTAAGTACTTAGTAAATGGTTTGACTAAAAGAAACTCTTTCTTTTTTGGATTATCTCAAGAAGTAATTGATACCTATTTAGCAAACATTATTATAGAAATTTATGAGCAAACATCTATGGAAAATGATGCCATAGCTCAAGAAAAGATTAAAAAAGTGAAGGAATATTTTAGTCCTATATATACATTGTTAGGTTATTCGCATACGCAAAATTACAGAGAAGCAAGGTTATATCGTTTCATAGTTTCTGAATACCTTAAAAGTAATGGTATAATTACAAGTATCTACAAGTTTGCACCAAAATCTCAAAATATTTATACTGATGAATACAGCAACCCACGGAATTATGTTAATTCTTACCGTGCCAAAGAATTATGGGCTTTAATGGAAGCTGAATTAAAAAAGTTAGAAAATGATGGAACAATTACCGAAGATAAAAGTAATGAGGTTCTTGACTTTCTTAAAAGAGTAAAGAAAAATGAGAATTGGGAGGAAAAACTTTTCACATCTTTAAAGATACGAAGAGAATTAGAGAATAAACATCGAGATGAACCTTTTAAGCTGCATGTGATTGATCGCCTTCTCGAAGAGAATGCGTTCTTTAAGAATGAATTTAATTCTTTTAATGAAGATGGAAAGGATGGAACTTCTATTGGAAGGCTTTCTGAGTATCTTTTCGGTAATTATTTTTATTTGAAACGTAATTTTAATGATGACGTGGAGGGTCAATATACAGTGAAATTACTTTTTGCTATCCTTGAGTCTATGCGGTGGACTGTTCAAGGACCAAAAGAGGGCTTAAAATGGATAAGTGAGCCATCGAAAAAGGAACTGGAAGAGGCGCAGCTTTTCTTCCAATCTGTAATATTAGACTACATTCGTGATTATGGTAAAATGAATAGGGAACCCGTGCTGACGGAGAAACATAACAAAGACAGTGATATAAGAGCGCAAATGAATGAGGAATATTTGGAAGATAAATTAAGAGTATTTGCCACCGTCTATATGGCTTATACAGTTCGTAATCCTACTACAACAAGGGAGTTTAATCGCCCAGCTATTGAGGATGTCAATAATCTGTTTAAGCGCTTTCATGTTTTTCTTTCGCAAAAAACGTCTTCTTCTTCGGAATCTTTACAACATGCAATAGACACTATTACGGAGTGGAAGGGCGAATTAGAGGGAAAGGATCCCGAATTTGACTTGAAAAATGCGATTTACAAAGCTGCAATCGCTTGCTTAAACGTATTTTTGATGAAATACCCCCACCGAAAACACGCTTCAAGTAGTGGTGTTTTTAATACACGAGAAAACTGGCAAAAAGTTTTAAAAGACAATGGTTTCGGAGGAACAGAAATTGAAAATATCTTAAGAGAGGGTAAGAAAGAGCAGAAAGTCATTTATCGACTTGGTAGGGATTTTATACTCGGGGAATTAGAGGAAGACTTCGTGCGCGATGTACTAAGAGCTTCTGGATTAAACGGGCTCACGAGTAGTCAGGAGGGGTTTGCATTTAAATCGGACGACATTAAGCAGATAAAAGGAGACTTCATTAAATTAGTCACAAAATACTTTTTAAAATACGATGGTAATGATTTTGCGGAAGGAGAATTTTATGGTCAAATAAATGAAGACTCAAAAGAGATTATGAAGAAGCTTGCGGATTATGCCCAACAAAGAGACTTGGGGCTCAATGATCATGCCAGCCTCGAGGAATATTTGGGTATTGGCAAGGTCTCCACCTCGTTACTGGAAGAAGCAGTAGCGACAGAAATACCCATGCATCTTAGATTTCAATTAAACTATGAAGGTATCGGAGATCAAGGATTTCAGCAACTATTGCAGGACAGTATTCGATATTATGCGGGACACACCGATTTATTTGTAGTCAAGAACGGAATCCTTTACATCTGCGATTTTAAACCCGATGTACATTTTGATGAGGGGTCTAGTGTATTAGGAGAACACGTGAGTAAAGTGTTTCCGCAACTTATTACCTACGCCCTCATCATGCAAGACGCGCTTAAAAGCGAGCCGAACATCAAGGGCGTAAGGTGTATCGCCTTTAATAGTAAAGGTGCGGTCGAATTCGATCCGAATGTAATGTTTTATCAGACCTTCGATTTTATGACCAATCTTGAACCCTCTAAATGGCATCAATCTCTTTTGGATCTCAATGGAGACATTAAAGGCAAATATAAGGAGGGTTATAAGAGTGGAACTGATCCTCTTGATTATGGTTATGAAGATATAGATCCAAAAGATGATCTAAAGAAATTTTTCATAGATTTTTCCCGCATAGCTAAAAAGGATTTCCTTAAAGAGCAATATGGGCAAGACTATGATTTATACATGCGTGCGTTTAACGAGAAAATACAAGAATTCCAGTTAGAAATTGGACAATATTACATTGGACAAATGTAAGTTCTTTTTCTTGCAATTAAAATAAAGAGTGATATTTCAGATGAAAAAGTGTTATATTTAAGAACATTTTTACCTTTTTTAATATCATATACATATATAAGTTAAAACATTCTAGCTATTATATAATAACGTGATCTTACTTAAAAAATTAATTTGGAATCAATTCTAAAGCTTTGCCAATTAAAATGACCATAAATGACCAATTAATCGACTTTCAAGGCTACAAATTACCACAATCAGAAATAGATGCCTTAAAAAGGTTACAATCAGAGTATAATATGGACATAATAGTAAAACCTAGAGGTGAGAAAGAATGCTCCGTATGGCTTGAAAGCGACCATGTTGTAAGTATAGGGTTTGCCAGGAACAATTTTTCTTCTTGTCCAGATCCTATTAGAAATTTACAATTTCTAGAAACTATTGGTTTTCAGAGTAATTCTTTATCCGAACTTCCTGACTGGTTTTCTGAGCTAACAAAGTTGACCTCTATTAATCTGATTTTAAATAAATTTACTACATTCCCGAAAGTTTTAACCAAATTACCCGCCTTAGAAAAGATTCGGTTTACCGATAACCAGCTCTCTGATATTCCTAAAGAAATCGTGAATCTTCATAATTTAAAGGAAATAAGTCTGGCAGCAAATAATTTTTTGCACTTCCCTAAAGCGCTCTCACGTGTACCCTCAATTGAATGGATTGGGCTTGGCACAAATAAGATTTCGAAAATCGACTCTTCTTTATCTAAATTAAGTTCTTTAAGAGTCTTACTTTTATATAAAAATGAGTTCAGCGAATTTCCGGAAGCCGTAGTGGAAGCACCATCCCTTGAAAATATAAATTTAGAAGAAAATAGCATCTCCGCGATTCCCGATTCCTTTGCAAAACTGCGAACCCTTAAATCCTTAGATTTAAGTTATAATCAATTAGATCACTTTCCCGAAGTAATTACGCGAGTATCTTCGCTTGGAGGCCTTTATTTAACTCGAAACAACATCCCTTCCATTCCCTCATCTATTGGCAACTTGAAACATCTTGGTCGATTTGATATTGGTGGTAATCGGCTTACCTCGTTACCCGAAGAGATCGGACTGCTTTCGCAGCTCGGCTATTTTGACCTTTCCGGAAATGAAATAACATCTCTTCCCGCATCCATGAAAAATCTTAGATCCTTGCGATTACTCTATCTTGCTAAAAATCGGCTTACCTCGTTGCCCGAAGAGCTGGGATACTTACCTAAGATCGAGCGTATAGAGTATATAAATAACGAGATTGAAGAAGAGTCTGTTCCGCAATCTATTATTGAAGTCAATCAACGATATTGGGCAACTTATTTTCAGGCAGTCGATAGCACACTTGGAAAATGGAAAAAACAGGGAAAGTAATGCGTTGGGAGTGCCTATTTTTCACAATCGAGGTATAAAAGGTAGTGCGGAATCTTTCGTATTTTGAAAAATTTATGCAGGATGAATTGAGTGCTGAGGGAAAAGATCACATTCAAAGCGAGCGCTACAAGATCATAAGCACCTCTTCGCATATAACGAGATAGGACGCGATCTTATTGACCTCTTACCTTGAATGATAATGCTACGCTGGAGAGCCCCATTAATTTCATTCTCATATTTAAGAAAGCCTCTTGAATGCTTTGTACTAGATATTTCCACTTCATTAGAAAACGCATAAAGAGAATACAGCAAAAAAACAGTTCCTGAGAAAAAAGAGTTAATAAAAAAATATGGTAAGTACTAAGTTTTTTGATCCATGTTAATTTTCGAAACCTTTAAATCTTTTAGTAAGTTCGTAATCATATGGAGT
>SHMU01000120.1 GCA_008080765.1 Promethearchaeota archaeon
GATTTTGTCGCATACCGACAAATTAGAGATCAGCAAGTCTAAGTATTTTTGTCGATGAAGGTAAATTAAATATTATCAATTCAATACACTTTCAAAAATAAAAATCTTGGGAAGAAATTAATTTAACTTTTTGAAGACTAAATTCTCTGCCAGCTTCGATATCAAATAGTATACATAGATTTTAAAAAAAAAATATAGTTCATAAAAGAAACATTAGACTTGATCTTTGCTCAAATTGCCCTTTGGACATGTATTTAATTTTTTCCCTTCTTTAAATATTATTGTTTAATTCTCAGATTTGATAAAAAATAATGATTCTCTTATAAATTGTTAATTATTAAAAAATTCCTAGTTTATTTTTTTATAAATAAAATGATCTGAGGATTCTGACTAAGAAAAGGTAAAGAAAGTCTTGAGAAAAATTATCATATTCTTCTCTAAAAATATAGTAAAATGATTTGGTTAGATGGTATGAATTGTTCCTTTTATTTGATTGAGTTAAATTAATAAAAAGGATTCGTCTGAATGGCTCTAAAGATAATAGGACGGTCTAACGGTTATCCCTTTTTTTAATTTCTTCCACAACAGAATCAATATCATAGGTTTTCCACCTGTGAATTAGCTCTTCAGTTTAATCGCCGGTTCCTGATTCGAATTGCTGGAGAAAACGCGCCATCCCAACTGGACCTAACGCTTTACTTAATGCTTCGATTCTTTTTTTCGTATTTCGGTCAGATTCATTTCCATAAGTATAAGACCTCCGTAACGAAGAATAATATTGGATTACATATTTTAATGTTTCTTTAAAACTAGAATTATTTTTCTACCCATTAAATAAGGATCTCTTATTAAAGTGTTTTTATAGTATCAACCAATCATTCAACTCTTCAAGGAATAGTATATTAATGTGATGAATTATTTAGATCAGTATCATTTTATTGAAAAAGTGCCTAAGATTGTACCTATGAATTACTGAAAAATGAACAAAAAAATTGCATTCTCTTTAGTATTTCTATTCATCAACGCGTTGTGTGTTATGTTTTTTATTATAAATCAATTTTTTTTTCCGATTCCAATTGTAGATCCTATCTGTGATGAAATTACATATTGGGCAGAGCTTATTTTCTATACCTACAGCATCTATGTCTATGGTATCGTTTTAATTATCTATATGTTTTTTTTTGTATGTTATGCGTATGGGTATAGTCTCACGCCGAGATACCAGTTGACGGGCTCCATAATGTATGTGTTTAGTTTATTAGGGTTTGTAGTCTTCACACTAACTACGTCCTTTTATGCCTTTATCGGCTTATTTTTCAATTATGAATTAACTCTTACTACTCGGGTTCTGCTCTTTCTTTTATTTTTGCCGATTGTATTTGCTTTTAGTTTGTTATTATTTTTGGTTACTCTGGATTATGTTATCTTTTTAAAGGATCTCCTTAATGCGCGCAAAATCTGGAAGCATCATAGACCTGCATATGAGATAAGGAAGGAGGGGAAGATGACTTACATTGATATTGAAACCGACGAGTTTGTCTTTACCCCCGTACCTATGTTAATCATTGCTAAATATCTTCATGATAAGGATTTTTCTGTGTCTTGGTTTGTTAAGGGCGCTTTTAATCACATCCTTTCCTTGATTATCCGCTATTTAATCGGATGGCCCCGTGCCAGAAATGCCTTGTTTCGTTTTATGGGTATGAGGATCGGAAAGAATTGTCATATTTCGCAAAATGCGGTACCGGATCCTCTCCTTCCAGAATTAATAGAATTTAAGAATGGCAGTGGTTGCGGCATAGGTGTAAAACTCCTAACTCATAATGTCATGCAAGTAAAACACGCAAGTTTTAGTTTTGGTCCAATAACTGTGGGAGAAAATGCGAGGATTGGAGCCTATTCCATTATAATGCCCGGAGTATCTATTGGTAAAAATACAATTATTGGGTCTAATTCGGTCGTGACGAAAGATATTCCACCGAACTCAATTGCGCATGGTGCTCCCGCCAAGGTGATAAGAACATATGATGATTCTGAAAGAGAAGAAGTGGAAAAGGAATATTAATATTTACACTTCGAAGAGAATTACTTACTTAAATAGTAATTCTACTATGATTCGTTGTTTGAAACCTCTATTTATGTCGCACATCATGTTTGGAAGGAATTATAGAAGAGAGCTCATTCCATAATCAAATTTTTAAATAATATTAGATAATTAATTTTATACTTTAAGCTTTAATTTAAATGTAGTCTTAATACTAATGGTTAATCATAAAGGATTAAATAGAGTGAAGTTAATACTAGTTATCTCATCTATTAGCTTTTCATTTTTATTTATTCTCTTACTTATGGTCTTAAAAGACATTCCGGTCTTATCTTCATTAATAAAACAATATATAGAGTCCGGAGAATCGTTCTTTATCCCTTCAATTCCTTCTCAGAATTTAATCGTATGTATTTCGGAGAGATTTCCAAAAGCAAATTTTACTTTAGGACATTTAATCGACCTCATCATTATTGCAAACATAATTCTCTATACAGAAGCGAGTATATACCATTATATCAAGAGGGTATACTGGAATGGTGGTATCTTTGGCTTAAGAGAGTCTACTCCCCTTGATTACTATGGGATCTATTCAATAGATGCACATTCAGAAAGAACTTTTTCTAATGAAAAAGTGCTTCCTTATAGTTTTAAAGAGGTATTTTACAGTAATAAAAGCAGAAAAGGCACGGTATTATCATGTTGCACTCCTCAAACCATAACCTATTTAAACAAGCGATGTAAAACACATTCTATACTTCTCACAGATTTGTTCTGCAATTGTGGTATGTATCATTCTTTTTTTTTCAAATATCTTAATTACGTGCGGTCTCTTGTTTTCTTTTCTAGTTTTTACCTCTTTCTTCTCTTTCGGCTAGCGTTCCGTTATTCCTCACAAAAAACGAAATACTCTCATTTTACATTTCAGATAATATATAAGAAGGGAATCAGATTGGATTCTTCAACCCTTCCATCAATATCATATATTACGTCACTATGGAATCAAATTAAAGTTCATAAATTAAATTTAAAAATGAAATTAAAACGAATAATAAATCATAATTAAAGATCAACAAATAAAATGTAAGAATTAAAACAAAAATTAAACCAAAAACTAAGACTAAAACGAAAATTAAAACTAAAAATAAGGTGATAAAATTGGATTGGAAAAATGAAATAGAAGAATTGTACCAAAAAGTTATGAGTTTGACACCCGAGAATTTTCGTCCTGCAATTAAACCAATGTTACGGGAAGCTGCCGAAAAAGCAGCGAGGCTAAGAAATTCGGGGTATGTCAGCAAAGATGATCTCTTATCGGCGTTATTCGATATTACCCCCGATGCCTTTAAGCCTACTGTAGTAAATGATTTACAGGGAATCGGAATTGATACAGAGAGATATATTAAATTATCTGATATTAGAAAACAATATTCCCGAACATGGGATGAGATTAGTGGGGCATTTCTCCCCGGTGTATATCACTTCACAATGTATCTAACCGACAGATGCAACCAGAAATGCATTCATTGCGCCGCAGAAGTGATGGAAAAACGTCCAGAGCTTACTACCGAGCAATGGATTCAAATTATTGAAAATGTAGAACAAACCCTTAGGAAGCGTGGTCGGCGGGGGTGTTACATATGGTTTGGGGGCGAGCCCACTCTTCGAAAAGATTTAAAAGACTTAATCAGGTATTGTGGAGAGAAAGGATATTATCAAGCAATTTCGACCAACGGGATGCTTTTTGATGAAGAGCTTGCTAAGTTATGTGCTGAAGTAAAAATGAGCCATGTTTTTATTAGTTATGACAGTGTATACCCCGAAAGAGCTGCCAAGATTCGAGGTGTTCCCAATGCATATGAAGCCGCCGAAAAAGCAATTAAATTGGCATTAAAATACAATCACTTCGTTATTTGTACCGAAACCGTTCAAAAAGAGAATTTTGATGAAATGCAAGAAATCAAAGAGAAATTAGAGTCAATGGGAGTGATCCCCTATTTTAGAGCCATTATCAAGCAAAGAACTGCGGAAAAAAATTGGGAGGAAATCGGGTTAAATGCAGAAGAATACCGTAAATTTTACGAATTTAAATACAAGAATGTGGTAGATGCAATTCGAAAAGGTGAGGCAAGCTCTTTGAACAAGTTTTACACCTATGATATGGTACCATTCATGGAATGTCCTCTCAACGATGAGGAACGTACTGCCTTAGAATGGGGCGTGGGATGCCAAGCCTGCCGATCTGTATCGGGCATTGATATTAATGGAGACTTTTTCCCATGTGATTATCCTTCTCAATTAACCTTAGGAAATGTGTTAACACAATCTTTTGATGAGGTCATGGAATCTGAGATGTTTAAAGCAATACGAGACCGTAATATAAAGGGAAAATGCTCAAGCTGCCACCATCTTGATCTGTGTGGCGGGGGCTGTCGGGTACATGCCGAGAACGAGACAGGAGACTTCTTAGCGGAAAGTCCTTATTGCTGGCATGAAATGGATCATGAGCATGAGCAGATGAAGTCTAAGAAAAAAGAACTTGAACTAGAAGTGAAAAAATAAGAATACAACTTAACAGAAAATACACTATGCGGTGATAAAAAAATGGAATGGAATCAAGACACAGAAGAGCTATTCGAAAAAATACAAGAAAAAATTCCGGAAGGATTTCGTGCCTATGTAGTGCCAGAGATAAAAAAGGCTGCTGAGATTCGCTGTCTTGACAGAAATGGTTCTTATATTAACGATTCTGATGTCATCACGGGAATTTTTGATATTATTCCCGAAGCCTTTAAATCAATGATGGTTAGTGACTTAACTTCGCTGGGGATAGATGTCGAACGATACTTAGAGCTCAAAGATATCAAAGATCGATTAAGAGTTTCATGGCAAAAATTAGAAAAGGCATTTCATCCGGGGGTGATCCACTTTGCAATGTACATAACAGACCGTTGCCAACAAGCTTGTATCCATTGTGCCGCCGCCGATGGATTATCGCCGAGACCGGAACTTACCACAGATCAGTGGTGCAAGATTGTGGAGAATTTGGAGAGCGGGTTGCGAAAACATGGCAGAAGAGGCTGCTATATATGGTTTGGAGGAGAGCCTACTTTAAGAGAAGATATCGATGAGATTATGGCATTTTGTAAAGAAAAAGGGTATTATCATGCCATCATTACGAATGGTGTCGAATTTACCGAAGACTTCGCTCAGATGTGTAGGGAAAATGATTTAAGCCATGTATTTGTGAGCTTTGATAGTGCTAATCCTGAGAAAAACGATAAAATTCGCGGTTTTCCCAACTCTCTAGAATATACAAAACGAGCTATTGATATCTGTTTGAAATACGGAATTTTTGTATGCTCCTCAATTACGGTGATGAAACATAACCTCGATGAGCTGAAAGAGCTTCAAGAATTATCCGAAAATTGGGGTGCCCAAACCTTTTTCAGACCAGTGGTAAAGGTAAATAGGGCTGCAAAGAACTGGGATGATATGGGTTTGGACGCCGAGGGATATGAGAAGCTTTATAGATACAAATACAAACAAGCTATTGAAAGAATTAAGAAAGGAGAGGCAGGAACTCTTCCGGCATATGAAATCTATGAGATGATGCCTTTTATGGAATGTCCTCTGAATGATAAGGAACAGTCTGCTATTGAATGGGGAGTTGGCTGCTTGGCGTGTCGAACAATGATGGGAATTGGGATAGATGGGGTTATCTTTCCCGCGGGATATCCTACTGAATTAACACTCGGAAATGCTTTAGAAGATAAATTTGAAGATGTACTTGACTCTCAATTGTATAAAGATATACGAGATCGTAAGAAAATAACTGGAAAGTGTTCTACGTGTCATCATCTAGAACTATGTGGAGGAGGTTGCCGAGTCACTGCTGAATATATCACAGGCGACTTTTTTGCGTCATTTCCATTCTGTTGGCATGAAAATGACCATGATCATTCCGATACAGAAACTCATAAAGGTAAAATTAAGATAGAAGTTCAAAAAAGAAACGTGAAATGAAATTAATCTAACAAAAAAGAGTTTATCATATTTAAATAGATTATGCGCGTGTTAATTATATCTGCAAGCCGGGAAATAGTTCATGTGATGGTACCTCCGTTAGGAGAATCGTATCTTGCCTCGTATTTAATCTCTCAAGGACATGAAGTAAAATTACTTGATTTGACGTTAAGCCATAGCTATAAAAAAGATATTGATAATGCAATTTATGAATTTGATCCCGAACTAATTGGGATTTCTATTCGTAATATTGATTCTACTACCTATCCGGGTAATCTATTCTTTTATCTCCCCGCTAAAAATATTGTTACGTATATCAAGCAAATTGTGAACTCTAGTGTCCCTATAATTTTGGGAGGTTCTGGATTTTCCATCTTTTCGGAGGAGATTTTACGCGATTTAGACCATGATATCGGCGTGGTTGGTGAAGGTGAATATGTTTTTAATCGAATTATTCACTATTTAGAGAAAGGGGAAGATCTACGAAAAATAAAAAAGGGCATCTGTTTTCTTACTGAGGGTGGGCAATATTATCAAAAACCTCCATGGATTGTAGAAAATTTAGATGAACTCCCTTTTCCCGAGCGAACATTATTAGACAATGATGCCTATCTTATAGATCCCTTAAATGATTCGGGTCCTCGATGGGCAAATCTTCAAACAAAGCGAGGGTGCTCTAAAAATTGTATTTATTGTTCCTATAGATATATTGAAGGCAGCAAGGTACGATATCGGTCTCCTGAAAAAATCGCTGATGAGATTGAATATATGGAACAGAGTCTTGACATACAAAATATATTTTTCGTAGATAGTGTATTAAATCTCAATTATACTCATCTAGAAGAAATTTGTACTAAAATTGTGAAAAGAAATTGTGATATTCAATGGGGGGCAAACTACGCGCCAAGCGAAGAATTTATCGAGTTGATGCCATTAATGAAGGAAAGCGGGGCAACTCATCTTGCAACGGGATTTGAATCACTCTCTGAAGAAATGTTGAAAAATATGCACAAAGATCGTAAACCCAATGATGCTATTCTTACATCAGAAAAATGTATGGAATTGGAAATTGAGCAACTCATTCATGTGATTGTTGGTGGACCGGGTGAAACGCTTAAAACAGTGGCAACATCGTTCGATCGTTTAGAAGAGATTGAAAATTATCGTGGGAATATATGGCAAGGTGATGGTGATGTGCTTATATTTGTGGGTATGCGAATTTATCCTCACACACAACTGCAGAAAATTGCCATTGAGGAGGGAATCATTCGTTTGGGAGATCCTCTTCTGACTCCAAAATTCTATATCTCTCCCAAGATCAAGGAAGTTGAGCTGTATCAAATCGTCAGAGATTATTGCGCCCGTAATCCTCGATGGATGGCTCCCGGCTTAGGGTTAAATAATCCGGAGGGCTTTGCTGAAATGAGTCAAGTTCAATTTAGCCTATATCAAACTTAAGGTGAAGAAAGAATAAATACCATGTAGTAAATATCTTTTTCATTTTATTCAGGTTATCGAAGATTTCCTTCGACCGTAAGATTGTAAAAAGAAACGATTCAAAAATAACGATTTACAGAAGAAAAAAAGAGAAAGAGAACATCTAACAAGAAGAAAAGAAGAAAAGAAGAAAAGAAGAAAAGAAGAAAAGAAGAAAAGAAGAAAAGAAGAAAAGAAGAAAAAATATAAAATTAAGAAATTAAAGACATAGGAATTAAAATAATGAATTGGCAACCTAAAGTAAAAGATTTATATGAAAGAGTTGTTGAAAATATACCAGAAGTAGTACGACCTGTTATAAAACCAGCGCTTTTCGAAGCTACGGAACTTAAAAGTAAAGAGAGAAATGGGTCGGAAGTGGCAGAGGTGGACCTGGTTGTTGCTCTCTTTGAAGTAACCCCCCCAGCGTTTCAACCCACGATGATCGCAGATTTGAATAAGTTGGGAATTGATTATGACAGATATATGGCAAAAGTGAAGGGTGATTTCAAATGTAATAACGATCTGGACCAATTAGTAGAAGACATGATGAGATTGGGTGATATATCTGAAGTATCTTGCGATAAGGATGCGATTTGGGAGGTCTTACATACCTATGAGCAATTTTTCAAAGGATCATCGGTTTCCATTCGAACCACGACAAAGCCCGTTGAAAATAGAGATCTTTCAGTCAGATATGTGGAATTAATGCATGCCCACGATGCCTATACTACAGCAATTGAGAGCGGTTTAATTAAAGATGATGGACATAAATCTCATGAAATGATCCAAGAAGTGATTAATACTTTTGAGATAATGGGCTATGGAGTAGATTTGGATGGACGAGTTGGTGTATCAAAGATCTGGCCTTTTGTAGTACCCGGTTCAATTGACCCTATTTTTTCCATGCAGTCCATTCCGGAAAGCATGAAAGCTTCTGAAGAGTATTTTAACGCCCATGGATTGAATATATTCAGCCTTTTTGCGTTTGATTTCTCTCACCATACTACAAACATTTATTTTATGTTAAGCAATCCCTCAAAAAATAGCGTATCCACTTGCAAGGGATTGGTACAAGACGCGGGATTCACGCTTGTTTCGGATGAAATTATGGAAAAATGCGCGGATGCGGCTCATCTGAATTATACTTTTAGCTGGGAATCAAATTGTATTGAACGCCTCTGCTTTGGAGTGACTTGTCATGACGCTACGGAAGTTCCTGTTCATTGGCATCCTCTAATTAAAAACTTTGTTGAAAACTCTCCCTTCCAGAGTGATATTAAGAAATTTATCTATGGAGTGACCTTCACACCAAAGGGAATCTACTATAAAATCGAAAACGATTATAATGGTACGATGGTGGATTTCCTCCTCATGGGAGCACGTGCGGGCATTGAAGCCTATAAATAGTACCTATAAATAATACCTATAAATAAAAACACAATAAACAGAAAAAGGAGAAGATAATATGAACTTTATAATTGAAGGTAATTTTGATAGGGCGCTAGTATCTTCCATTAATAAAGAAGATCTCCCCGTAAGCCACATTGTTGTTCATGTTCCTGGAAATCCCCTCGGAAATGGTTCAATTTTTCTTCCTAAGGAAGCTCCATCCTTCGAAGATTTTAAGAATTATACAAAATTCATTAAAGATCACGGTATTATTCCCATTGCGGGAATCGATTCTACCTGTCAGGGTAATTTGGAAGCCCATATTGATCAATATAAAGCCATCAGTTCCTTATTTGAGAATTTATTTGACTTGGAATACGATCATATGTTAGTTTCTGCGCCCAATAATATTGGTATGATCAAAGAAATGTATCCTTCGGTGAATGTATTCCTTTCCTATTCTCAATACACGACTTCGATAAATAGAGCGCGAATATTTTTTGATATTGGAGCAGATTCCATAATTTTACATCCTGATATTATTCGAAATTTTAACGCCTTAGAACATTTTCTTAAACTTAAGGACCAAATTACGAAGAAAAATGCTGCGGAAAACCCTTCTCGGAAGGGCTATATTTTACCGTTAAATTTGGGATGCAATTGGGGATGTATTCAGTGGTATCAGCATCATAATGTACAGAGCCATCGCACTATTAATTCTCCCGTATTTTCCAATCAAGAAGCGGTCTCTAATGTGAATGGTGAGTTTGATTATCCCTTATTATATTGCTGGAAAAAGAGAATTGAAAATCCCTTGTATATTTTAAAATCAGGATGGATTTCTCCTTATAATATTCAATTATATGAGAATTTGGGTTATCATGACTTTTTTTTAGTGACAACGGGATTTCCCGCTCACAAGAGCATTGATATTATGAACTCATACCTTACCAAAGAGATGAAGCTTAATTTCAACGAGTTTTTGAATATTCCCTTACCCTACAATACTCAAGGGACCGATTCTGAACTTCAGAAATTATTAATTCAGCTGGAACCTTCACTCATAAAAGAGTTCTGTGAAAACTTTCCTTATCGAACCTATTATCCCTCTGAAGAGGAAGTGGATAACTATTGTCAACAGATTCTTAGTAAGGTTCAGAAGGCACCAATTGAACAAAAAAACAGCATTATAACTCAATTAACAAATAAAATGCGAGAAATGGAAAGAGGAGCAATAAAGAGGTGAAAATGTTATGCGAATATCGTTAGCGTGTAATTGGAAATATGAGTTATTGAATCATATTGAAAATGAGAATATTCTCCAAGAGTGTGTAACTGATTTATATGGAACCTATGATCTAAGCTTTACGGGCTCCGGACGCCCCTTTTTATTGATGCAAAAGAAGTCCAAATTAGAGATTGAAGAATATATTAATGCTGTTCATGATCTTAACTTAGAATTCACTTGGCTCTGGAATGGACAGTGTCTTGGCTACAATAAATTTAACGTACAAGAACAATCGAAAGCATTGGAGGAATTAGATTGGTTGGATGATATAGGCGTGAAGTATTTAACTGTATCTGACCCTTATCTTGCTCAATTTGCCAGAACGTACCATCCTAAATTACGACTCAAAGTGTCCGTGATAGCAGAAGTGAATTCTCTCACTCGAGCCTTAGAATGGGAAGAAATCATCGGTTCGGAAGGGGTTTTAACATTATCCGTCATGGTTAATCGCAATCTTCCTCTTCTTAAAAAAATTAGGGATGCTGTAAGATGTGATATCGAAATTCTTACAAATGATTGCTGCTTAAATGATTGTCCCTTCCGTTTTTTCCATTATAATGAATGCTCGCATGCAAGTCAAACTCATGATGCATTAGAAGGGTATTATAATGATTGGGCGACGATGGCATGCCAAAATCAGAAAGCGTTTAATCCAGAGCAAGTTATCATGTGTAAGTGGATTCAACCCTCGGACCTTGATACCTATATGGACATTGGTATCGATTATTTCAAAATCTCGGGAAGACGATATGGAACTGAATGGCTCTATCGCGTATTGAAAGCCTACAGCGAAAGGATAAGCTCTCGGGATCTCGGAAAAATTCTTAACGGCTATTCTTTTGTGTCAGATCCGTTAGAATTGGCGGGGGGGCAGTTTTCTGAATTCTCGGCAAAACAAGAAAAAATGGGTGGTGGCAACCCCGATGATCAGGGAATAATGCTAAGCGTTCCCGATTTTAACTCAGAATTATTGTCTGAGAGATTACATTCATTTCTACAAAATTTACCATTTGATGGCGAGAGATGTTCCGAAAATTGTGGCATTAGCTGTAATTATTGTTTTCACATTGCAGAAAAAGCCTATAATGTACCTTCAGAAAAGAAAGCAGAATTTTATCGTAATTATATGAGATTTCTTTATAGATACCTTAATAGAGGTGAAATCTTTCTGCCAAAAGAAGAAAGGGTGCTTGAAAAACCTCTAACTGAGGACCATACAGATACGGGTACAGAGACCTATACCGGGATTCCTTGGAAAGAAGATGCTAAGCAATTTTTCGAAGAGGCAATGGTATTAGTACCTGCTTCAATGAAAAAAGCGGCAACGCAAGGAATTGGGTTTACAGCAGAACGTACTGCCGAGCGACAGAATCTTTATGAGGTGAATAAACAATTACTTATTTCCATTATTCTCAGATTGATCCCGCAACCATTTAAACATGATTTCTTTGACTTTTTACTGGAAAAGAAAATTAATCCGAATGATTATATGGACCAAGAGGATATTGATAGTGTAAAAAAATTGCCTTATGGAACCGATATAATGCGAAAGAAGGCCATAGAGAAAGGATTAGATGTTCCTGGACAAATTATTAACACTAATATTGAACAAAAATTTGAAAATCAACAATTAAACACAAAGGAGGTGAAAAAAAGAAAAATGGACACCAAAGAAGAATGGGAAGCATATCTTGACAAATTTATGAAAGCCTATAACGAATTACCGGATTTAAAGCCATTAATAGAGCCTGTTGCGCCATTAGCATTTCAGTACCATATTACGGATCGTCCTGAGATGAATTACTACCAATTGATTGAAAAAGACGGCATGAGCTGGGGCATGGGAGAATATTCGGGAGAGGCTCCAATACTTATTCATGAGACATCATTTGAGACCATGAAAAAGGTTAATAGCGGTGAATCTAATCCGATTCAAGAAACAATGGCAGGGAATTACAATGTAGATGGAGACCCCACCAAATTAATGGCATGTGCACCCCTATTGCCCTTAAATGCGAAAGCACACGAAAATGCGATGAAATAGCGAAATCAATGCTTTATTTTTTTTCCTAGATTTTATTTTATTATTTATTATTTATTTTCTACATTACATTATATTCACCATAGGATCGGCACGGAAGCCCCGACCTTTAGGGCGGGGAGGAAGTGCCGTTAGATAGTATTAGGTGACAAGATTTAAATACGTGCGTTATCATTATCATTATAAGGTTGAGTTCTAATGAAGTTTTGTAAGACGGCACAGATACAGATCATCGGAGAAAAAGA
>SHMU01000121.1 GCA_008080765.1 Promethearchaeota archaeon
TGAGGCGATCCGAAAGTGCAAAGTTATAAATCAAGCGGCATTTCTCCGATAAATCCCACAGGAGTTCTAATTGATCTACTGTGGGATAAATCCGAATTTTTTGGGTTAATTGCACGTTCTCTTCTCCTTGCGAGGGTCTCTTTCTATACTAGTGTATAGTATGCGAGGTATTTAAAAGGAGGGGGTCCGTTACTTTAGTGATGTATAATGCGGAAGATCTCACCCACACGATAAACCATGTAGATGCTCTGCGAAATTCATCCCCTCCATGAATGGAGGGGACTTCTTTCGCAATTAGTTAAATTAAATTATGATAACAAAAAATATTAGTGTAAATCTGAGGGAAAACCAAGAAATTCCATGGAAAGAAACGTATGTGGTGATACAAGAATCGAGAAAAAAAGTAATTCTTCATCAAAAAGTTGTTAATTCAAAAGAGAATCAAGTTATTGAATTGAACCTTGAAGAATGTGAGAGATTAATGAACATTCTCTTTCATTATGCTTTCAAGAGGAATTATAATTATTCCAAAGATAAGGTAATCTTTTATAGAGAATAGTTCATTTTTCTCCTTCTCTCTTTGTTAATATCTCGAAAATCTAACTGATTCTATCTTGTTTTTTAAGAAATGATAAATACATAGGAGATAAAAATGGATAATTTCTTTAAATTTTTTTAGATTTATGGTTCATTCTTAACTGCTTTAAGATCGTCAAACCGAAACCGAAATGAACATGATTCTATCTCTTGGATAAATGTGACATTATATGGAAGGCTTTCGAGCAAGTGTATCATCCCCTTATTATATTTTAATACATCTCCTCGTAATCCCTTTATATTATTTTCTTTTGCTACTTTAATTATAGTATCTATTAGGAACCTTCCTAAACCTTTTCCTCGATAGTCTTTATGAATTGTTATTGCTAATTCACCGAGCTCAGGAAAATCGCTTTCTTTATTACAATGATACTCTGTAATTGCGATAATTCTTTGATTTCCCACTTCCTTCCCTACAAATCCTCCAATAATATACTGTTTATTATAATCTATAGAATTGATAATATAATGGGTCAGCTTATGGCTAAAATACCTTCTATTCGTGAAAAAACGAAGAACTCGATCATCGGGTGTAAGAGAATAATATAACTCTTGAATCGCCCGTTCATCGATAGGTTGGATTGGACGTACATTCACTTTCTCTTCTCCTCTAATATCATATGTCCAAGATACTTGAGGATAATTCAAAACAGTACCATCTTCACTCATAGGTATTTTCTGGTCTTGATATATGAGATTTGCTTGCTTAGCTTGGCTGAGAAGCCATTTTCTATGTTTTGGATGAGCAACTCCAATTAATGACAGAACTCGTTCTCTCAGAGTTTTTCCATGAAGATTCGCTATACCATATTCAGTAACGACATATTGAATCTCAAACGCTCTGAGTGCTATTGGTGAATACATTAGAATCGGAACGATTCTGGATTTTCCCGACTCTGTCGTGCTTGGGATTGCGATAATACTTTTACCACCTTCTGAGAGGAGTGATCCTTGAATGAAGTCTGCTTCCGCTCCTATTCCGCTATATAGTCGCTTAGGAAGATCATTAGTCACTTGTCCGATAAGATCGACGCTTAAAGCACTATAAACTGAACATAACTTTTTATTCTTAGCAATTTCCAATAAATTCGTGATAAATTCCGTAGGATGAAATTCGAAAAAGGGATTATTGTCTATAAAATCATAAAATCTTTTTGTCCCTAAGATAAAACTAATCATACAATGAGGATAGGTATTTTTTTTGCAATTTACGACTCCCTCCTCAATTAATTCTATGATAGATTCCATTAAGAACTCACTAAAAATTGCTAAATCTTGCTTCTCTTTTAAATACTGGGGGAGAAGATACGTAATTTTTCCAACCCCAAAATTTAGTGTGGAGCCATCTTCAATTAATTTAGCTGTATTTCTAGCGATTTCATGAAATACTTCCGATGTTTCAGGAGGATTATATTCAATTAACGGCATTTTATTAAAAATAAAATAATCAATTTCATTTATATGAATAAAGGAATCTCCCATAGTTCTAGGCATTAATGGATTTATCTGGGCAATTGTTATTTCTGCTACATCAATAATTGATCGATTTAAATCGATATTGATTCCCAATGAACAATATCCGTTCTGATCAGGAGGAGAAATTTGAATGAATGCGATATTTATAGTATATCGTTCACTCTTTAACAGTTTAGGTATATCAGAGGCCATAATTGGCGTATAATCACTTTTTCCTTCCGCAATGGCATCTCTCATCTTTGCAGAATTCACGATCGAAAGTGAATTATGACGAAATAAAGCAGGATCGCTTTCATTAAAGAACCTTTGAGATGTTAATGAAAAATAGTGAAGAATATCGCAATCTGTTAAATTTTGCGTGGTTAAATATTCGGTAATGTAAACTGGCTCCGAGCAACCGCTTCCGATATATATTCTTGAACCTGGCTTACAAAGATCCCTTATTTTTTCTAAGGTAATCTCTTTATCTTTATATTTTTTTAGATGCTTATCTAAATCATTCATATTATGATTCATTAATTTAAGTAATCATTTGATAGAAAAAATTGTTTTGTATGAAATTTGACTATTAACTTAGAATTAATCTTTATTTATAACTAAAATAATTACATATCCTATGAATAAATGATAATTGGATTTTTAGTAATTTCATCTATTGAACTACATGCAGTTGAAGGAGCAGGATTCTTGCTTCGGCGACGAGTGCGCCGTGTGGCGTCTTACCTCCTCTCCGAAGGCGTGACTTCCCGTAGTCCCTACGGTAGGGATGGACTTGGGTATCATTTATCAAAAAACAAAAGTTTCTCCTGGTTAATAAGGTATGAGAAGGATTTGGTGTTTTGAATTATGAAATTCTCATTACAACGCTAAAGGAGCGTGCGTTCCTTTGCTTTAAGAAAAAGATTGAATCAAAAAAATTACATTTCGAAGAATGTAAATGATTAATGGATTCTATTATCCTTTATTTATTAAAATGAGATTAGAGCTATTCTAAAGACCAAGTAATTTTTTGTTAAATAAAATAATTTATAGCTCCTTTCTTCGTTTAAAATTTAGAAAATTCTACGGAATCAATTAATTCTCTTAAAGTTTGAGACTTTATCCCCTTGGCATCTAAAAGCTTACGTATTGATGTTGAATTGAGGGCATAAAGAATATCTAATTGATTTAATTTAGATATTTCAATATTTATCAAATCTTTTATCGATGATTGAGAATTAATAACGTTTTGTATTTCATTAAATCGAGGCAAAAGTTGAAATTGCACCCTAATCCTAAGATTCCGGGGTATGGGGTATGCAAATAGTAATATATCAATACATTCTATAAGATCTGAGAGTTGATAATGATTCACCATGATAGTGCCATACTCCATTCCGGGCACTTTATCTTTCTGTAGGATGAAAAAAGTACGATTCTCAGACTTATTAAACTTGAGCATCTTCATTTTATTTAAGTTATTATTCCAACATTATCTATGAGACAATTTATATTTTATAAAAATCTTTATTTTTTATTTTTTGAATACAAAATCGAGATGAATACAATTCTTATGTTTGCGAGATAGATGAAAATTTTATGGTTTACTATAATTTTAAAAGCAATAATTATATAAAATAGATAAGGTATAAACACTAACCTTTTTAATAAGGTTATTAATTTTAATATATTGGTTAAGGATATGAAATTGAACAATTATAGTGTAAATTATAATAGGATTGCCCAAAAAAATGAAGGCGAATAAAAATATGATAGAATTTGATAATAAAAAAAAAGCGTCTAAAGATCAGCTTGCCGAACTTTTTTTCAGCATAGCAAACCCAGAAGAAGCCTGTCACTTAAAAGGTAAAAGAAAAGTTCAAAAAGAAAAGGAAAAGACCGAAGAGTTTGAGAAATATTTAGAGGTATGTACAATCTGGTTTCAATCTATTCTGGGGTTAAAAACCTCACCTTCTACAGGGACTTCTGATAATCGAAAAATGGCGGGTATTTCAATGGAAAAACTAATCAACAAAGTGGATGAGTTTCATAGCTTTATCTCGGAAAATAAAAAATATCTTCCTTGCATTCCAAATAAAATAGATTTATACTCAAAATATATCATAGATAATCCTGATGCGTTAAGAATATTAGCAAGTTTCAGAAATATTGCTAATCGTAATCTAACAAAACTCAATTTGATTATGAGTGATTTCAAACTACTCTTGCAGAAAATTGAAGCGAATGATAACGGTTCAAAAACCCAAAATTATTTAAAAATTCAAGACGCATTGCTCAAATTAATGATCTTGCTTCATCAACCGATTAACGATGTTTTCTCTCGCTTTTCCTAATTTTTATTTGAAAAATTCATTCTTTAAATCTTTAAAGGAACTAAAAGGTTGCTTTCTAAAAAACTCAAAACTCAAAACTCAAAACTCAAAACTCAAAACTCAAAACTCAAAACTCAAAACTCAAAACTCAAAACTCCGATAAGAATTATAAAGAATTATATCTAATTATTATATGATAATTTTTTCTCGGTGGTGAGAGTTATCGGTAAAATATCAATGCCCAAACTAAAATTAGTTCTAGTATGCTCCGCTTTTAATGTATTTGCAGAAATGACTGTGAGAGGAATCTTTGGTTTGTTTCAAGGACTCCTTCCTCTCTTCCTCTTCTTTCATTATGTGACCTATTTTTATATTATCATTCATTTTATCGGCAAAAGTAGGGGTTATGATATGGCAGTATTAGCGGTGGGTACCGCTTATGCGTGGTTTGTGATGATATTTGAAACGGGTCTTGCTTTTGTGTGGGGCATTGCTTCGTGGCTTATATTCATTCCTATTATTTTTATTGGGGAGTGGGGCATCCTTCAAACTCTCCTTCCGCTTTATATCTCAAAAAAATATTTGAAAATTAAACTTACAGAATCACGCCTCTCAAAAATAGGATGGGTCTGTTGTATAGGCTATTTGATAGTCTTTTGTGTGTTTTCCTTCCCCGGAGCTATTAAGGGAGCATTGTGGTTATATCTTCTTTCATTTATTACATTTGGATTTAACTTAATTGTAGCATGGAAATTAATTAAAAAGGGTGAGCAAATAGATTTAAGGGATATGAATATAGATAAATCAAAAAATTCAAACTTCCTTGTAATATGGTTTATACTTACGATTGTAATTGGAATTTTTAGTGGGATAATTACTCCATTTCTCTTTCAGCCTTTGACCACAAGGAACGGAAGAGAAGTATTTTATGTACAATCTTTTACTATTATGACTTTGTGGTCCCTCCTTTCTGCAATAGTCATACTCGGATGGAGATATAAGAAAAATAGATTGTTGATGCCCTATGAAATAAAACAAAAGCTCTAGATTGAATTTCTAAATTCTAAATGCCGCTTCTTGTGGTTTTTCGAGTTCTATATTAATTCGAGCTCTTTGGTTTATCCTGGTCAAATGCCAATTCTGCTGTCTCATATAAGTAGGAGAAATAATAATTAGCGGCGGGTCCAAAAGCAATATGATCGGTGACTACGCCAAAATAAGAAAGTTTTTCAAAAAATCTCTGAGATAATACGATAAATGCATTTTCTCCTTCATCTATGATGATTGAGGTACCAAATAATTGATCTCGATATTTGATTTCTGCAATTTCATTATAATCAAGAAGAAGGGTTTTAAATTCTTTATCGTTTAAAGCTTCCTCTTCAACAAGGATTCTAATATCGGTCACTCCGCGTGCCCGTGCTTTTTTAATATCATTATAATAAATTTTAAGAAATTCATCGTCTGTAGTCACTAAATAGATCGACGTTTTAGCTAAATTAATTAATGATAATGATCTATTTATACATACAGTACGTCCACGATGAATATAAAGGGCAATTTTTATGGGAGTATCATGACTTTGGTAAATAGGAGTAAGATTGTGGATGATAGTATTTGAATTGTCGTCAAACATCTCATTATACTGCTTCTTAGCGATTACAAGCGCCTCATCTGGGCTTTTTGCAAAATAACGGCTTGGCCTGGACTCTTCCTCCTTATGAATCCATTTTTTTTCCTTTTCAAGCTGTGTCAAAATATTATATATCCGACTATAGGGGACTCCCGATTCTTCTGAAAGCTCCTTTGCCGCCATCGGACCTTTTGCAATTAATGTAAGATAAATAGAAATTTCATAATCTGTCAATCCCAGATTTTTCAATGCATCTTTTACAACATCAGGTACTTCTTCAGCCATATGTAAATTCGACTTTTTTATTAATTTTTAGTAAAGTGAATAAAGAATTGATAGTTGTTACAATACTAATATTTAAATAATATTTATTGTTTGTAATTACCACATATTATATCTCTTTTTTAGAAACGAGAAACATCTCTCAATGTGGTTTTAAATGGTAGTTCAATAGTAAAATATTTCTAATAAAAAGTTTATCTTCTCGATTTAATGCAATTTTACCGAAATAGTGATACCAACATGCTATTTAATTTATTTCTTTTTAGGTGGGGTTCTTGTATTTTTAATTTTAGTCTCAATTTCATCTAATTTGTTAACTGGTTTTGTGGGATCAAAAGACGTATTGCAGATCCAACACAAATTTTCCAAATAAATAAGTGTATCAGAACATTTGATGCAATATAAAGCATCACAACTGGGACATACATAAATTTTACGGGATAATTTCCATTTATTATTTCAAATAAGTTCATTAAATTTTTCATTCATCAATTTAATAAGATTTATGAATCAATTTACAATACTTTTCATGAAAAATATTTTTTAATGAACTCAATTCTCTTTTCTTCGGGATTAGTGTCTTTTCCCAAAAAATAGAGTTCACAAGCATTATACAGATTAGTCATATCTTCATATAAATCTTTAACAGTTTCATTAGGGTAAATGATTTCCTTCTCCTGAATTGAGAGAAATTTAGAGGTTAATTGCTTCCAACTAATTTCTACAGCATTTAAATCAGAATAGGACTTTGCTGCCCTTAATGCGGCTCCTAATGCAGCTGAATCGGTAATTTGAAATTGATATATGGGAACATTGAATATATCTGCTGCAACTTGGAGAATTTCCTTATTTAAGGAGGCACTTCCCGTTGCAAAAATAACTTCGGGTTTTTCACTAATCCATTGAGAATGAAGCCTCATCGATAAAAATTGTGCTTCGATTATTGCTCGTACATTACCTTCTTTATCTTCAGGATCTAATCCAAAGCGTTTGACTTCGGGATTCAAAACTAATGGTACAATTTCAGGAAAAAAATAAGGGAGCATAACTTTACCATGGTTTCCGGGTGGTGTATCCGCTAAAATCTGAGAAAAGGATTGCCAATCAAGATTAAATTGGGTTTTAATCACTTCTCTCGCTAGGGAACCGTTTTTATAGCAAATGAGGCTCATATAATCTCCCGTGGGAGAACCAAACACATGGCCTTCGCCTTGAAAATCTAAGGAAAGCTTTTTTAGATAACTGAAAAAGGTGTCACTTGTTCCTAAACTTATTGCAGCTCTTCCTCTTTTAATCAGTCCGGTTCCTATTAGACTGTTAGGATTATCTCCCGAAAATGCTATAATGCTACATTCCTTTGGGAATCCATATTTTTTCACGAAATACGGCGAGATCGTTCCGATGATATCGAAGGAATTGCATAAATGGGGTAGCTTTTCCAATAAGTTAGGTGCTGTTGCATTTAACGCTCGTGGATCCCATTCTTTCGTTCTAATATTCATTAGATTCATTCCTGCCCCATCGCCATGATCAATTGGTGCATTTGTTCCACTTAAAAGAGATGCCATAAAAGAGCTTACTAAATGGATTCGTGCGGTTCTAGTATATTTTTCAGGATTTTTCTGAGAGAATTTGCGAATCTGTGGACCGGAAAAACGTTCAAACGTATTAGATCCCGTTATCTTAATTGTTTTCTTCAAACCCCCTAAAGCGTTTCTTATTTCTTCACATTGTCTGGTGGTACAAGAATCCATCCAAATGGGACTCGTCTCTCGGGTAAAACATCCTTCTAACTGATTTTTAATAGACTCTTCTGGTTTAAGGGTTTTTAAAGTCGGTTCAAACAGATCATTTACATATACAGTACCATGTTGCTGTCCCGAACCAGAAATCGCTTTTATATTTTCGAGGGTTAATCCCCGCTCATTCATTTCGTAAAATAACAATTCTAAGGCTTCCACCCACATCAAGGGATAGGAATGTACAACAGTTTTATTTTCCGAATATATCACACCATTTTCCGTCTGATAATGAGGAAGAGCATGATCAAAATTAATTTTTCTTTTATAGACAATTTCACTTTTATTGATATCAATAATTATTCCCGTTAAACTTTGTGTGGAGGTATCCACTCCCATAGTCCATTCTGACCCAACAACCATCATATAAATAAATGATATCTGATAATAAAATACTATGATACTTGGCTTTATTGTGCATTTTGAATCTTTTTAATGTCAAAACTAATTTTTTTCGAAATATCTTTCGAAAAAACTTACAAAATAACAAAATTTAATTACGAATTTTATTTTAAACGAATCAATACACTATAGTTTCACATTTGTGAGTGAATCTTTCAATTGTTATTGACCACTTAAAAAAGAGAGTGTAGACGTTTGGATATAATAGACTTAAAAATTTTAGAGGAACTCAAAAAAGATGGCAGAATGTCCTATGCGGACATATCAAATAAAGTCAATAAGACAGAAGCAACGGTTCGGCGGAGAGTAAAACAAATGATTAAAGAGGGTGTTATAAAGAACTTTACTATTGATTATGAGGTAGAAAGTAAACCTAATGTGAAAGTGACCGTTAAAATTGAGCCAAATTACAAGGAAATTAAAAATATCATGGCAAAATTAAAAAGCATCAAAGAGATCACGCATATCTGGAGGTTATCAGGGGAATGTGGGCTTTTTATTATCGTAGAAATTCCTACCATCGAACAGTTCAATCCACTCATTGAAGAGAAAATCTCTCAGATTGAAGGGCTCAAAATAACCGAAACGTGCTTCATAACCGATATTATTAAATAAATAATAATATATTTTATGTACAATTCGATGGAATAATATTTATCATAGCTTGTAAAGATATTTTTTAAGAAATTAAAATTATAAAAAATGTCAAAATTAACGATTCAACAGAAATTTAAAGATAAATTGGAAGAATTGGAAGCTAATCTAGCATACCAAAAAGGAGCCAATAATTGCGCGGCAAGTACACTCACCAATATTTTGGATGTTATTGGAATAGAGGATTTCCATTATTATAATATGGCAATTCCTCTTGCTGGAGGATTTGGCGGCTTCCGAAGTAAAAACAAGTGGAAAGGGCCATGTGGAGCGGTCTGTGGTGGCTGCGCCGCTATAGGAATCATCTTAGGAGGACAAGAAAAGATTAAAGATAAGGATATGGCAAAAGTCTATTTAAAGGCAGCAGAATTCGTAGAAAACTTTGAAGAGCAATTTGGATCAACAACCTGCCAAGAACTCTGCGGAATTGATTTTGGCGACCCACACGGGTATATTGAATATACTACTAAAAAGATCTGGGAAAAAATATGCCACAAATATGTAATTTGGGCAATCAAGGAAGTTCAGAGATTATGCAAGCGTCAGCTTAAAAAAATTTGGAGTTAACTTGTTAATCACCAATACTCAATTTCACAAAATACAAAATTAAATATGATTAATTTTTATAATTATTATAATTTAAAGTGTTTATTAGAAAAAGATTAAACAAAATTTTTAATATTGATTAAAAATGTCCGAGGATAACAGATGCCCCTATTGTGGCAAGCTCCTGGAGCACCCCTATTGGGCACATGTTCAAGCAGAACATCCAGAAGAATATAAAAAAAATCAGACATGGATTAAATTATATAAAGATTATACGAGCATGGGGATGGATCAGCAGAAAAGTTTGGCAGTTATCGCAGAACTGTTCAATCAATCTATAGAGGATGTAAAATTCTATTTAGAACAAAATGATGCACTTTAGTTTTTTAAATAAAGGATCTTCTCTTTATTAGTTATTTATTGGGTAAGAAAAGGGCGAATTTTTTCCCATATTGAATTAATTAGATCTTGTTCTTCCTTATTGGGTTCAAAGTGTAAATGCTCAAGAATATATTGGGTTTCTTTTGTATATCTCTTGATGAATGTATTAGGAGCGTCTGCTATCTGAGATACATTATGCTCTCTATCCGCAAGTTTAATAATGCGGGCGTCTTTTGACATGTTATTTATCTTATCTGTCAAATATTGAGCTTTTGCTGAAGGTTTCGAAGGTTCCATATCCTCATTAGTATCATTGTAGTATTCTTTATTAGAGGTTAATTCTTGAACCAAATCAGCAATCTTGGTATTAAACTTTTCAAGCAGTTCTTCATACGTCGTTAGAGTATCTTCCAATATGTCATGGAGATAAGCAGCTGCTAGTACAGCATCATTATTTTTATATTTATCAAAAGCCTTTAAACGAGCGGCAACAGCAAAGGGATGGGAATAATAAGGCTCTGGTGTGTATTTTCGTTTTATATCTCCATGTTTCTTTTTTGCAAACTCTTTTGCTCTTAAAATAATATCCATTTTCATTGCGTAAGTTTCAAGGTTGTTTTTTTAATGGTGCGATAACTTTCTTTCCGTTCATATATTTTCTTAGAACCTTTGGGATGGTAATAGTATGGTCCTTATTTTGAAAATTCTCAATTACTGAACAGATAGTTCTTTCTGTAGCAATTGCGGTTGAATTGAGCGTGTGAAGGATCTCTTTTTCTTCGGATCCTCCCACCTTACCCATGCGAATTTTGAGCTTACGTGCTTGATAATCAAGGCAATTACTACATGAAACTAATTCGCGATAAGCTTTTGAAGCGGGAAACCATCCTTCTAAATCATATTTCTTGGCGGCATTATCATTTAATTCTCCGGATGCAATACTCACAATTCTGTAGGGGATTTCTAATTTTTTATATAATTCTTCAGCATTCGTAATTAATTCCTCGTGATATTGCCAAGAATTCTCGGGTTTGCAGTAGATGTATTGCTCAATTTTTTCAAACTGATGGACTCTAAATATACCTAATGTATCTTTTCCGTGAGAGCCCGCTTCTCTTCTGAAGCAAGACGAGATTCCCGCATATTTAAGAGGCAAGTTCTCCGGATCGATGATTTCATCATAATGATATGCTGCAAGTGTCTGTTCGGAAGTTGCAATCATATAAAGATCTTCATCTTGGATTTTATAGAGTTGCTCTTCAAAATCGGCAAGTTCTGCAGCAGCTTTTATGATTTCATATTTTACAAAAAAGGGTGTCCACATGGGTATATATGCTTTATTTTGTAAAAATTCCAAGGCAAACTGCATTAATGCCAAATTAAGTAATGCTAAATCTCCCTTTAGATAATAGAAACGGGAGCCGACCACTTGAGACGCTTTTAAAGTATCAGCACCATTGAGTAATTCCACTAAATCAACATGCGATACGGGTTCAAAAGTAAAATGGGGTTTATCCCCCACTTCACGCAAGATTTTATTATCCTCTTCACTCTCTCCAATAGGAACGGACTCGTGGAGTATATTTCCTACTATATAGCGATATTCCTCTCTTTTCTGAAGAAACTCTTCTGCATCCTTTTCTAATGTTTCAATTTGTTTTTTGATTTTGGTAGATTTTATAATTGCCTCTTTTGCTTTTTTGTCTTCTCCTGTTTTTTTATAATTCCCGATTTGACGAGAAATCTCATTCCTTTCTCCACGAGCCTCTTCTAATTTTTGGAGTACTTCTCGCCATTTTTTATCATATTCAGCTACTTTTCTGGCATTTTCCGGATTTTTAAATCGTTTTTCCTCCGATGCAATGATCTTGTCCAAATTTTCTCGAAATAATTCAATATCCAACAAAGTTAAGCCACCACTTTCAAACAATAATAATTAGATCTAATGTATAAAGAATACTTTTTACTCAGTTAAAGTTTTAAATACTCTACAGATTTTAACATTTTCTATGGAGTACTTCTTGAAGCCTCCCCGCCCTAAAGGACGGGGATTCCCACGAGTCCACTAAGCATTAGCTGGCGGGCATATCTTAGGGCTGTTTGTCGCGGTAAACCCCTTCCACGTGCGTAGAAAGGATTCCTCCTTCAAGGAGGGTTGATGCGATAAGTCATCGGATGTCAAGAACGTTACCATGATATTCACGGCGGAATTTAAGTCCCTATCCATCTTATGACCGCATTCGCAAGTAATAGTACGCTCGGACAATGAACGCTTTACTCTTTTCCCGCATTTCGCACAGGTCTGTG
>SHMU01000122.1 GCA_008080765.1 Promethearchaeota archaeon
GATTTATTCATAATTGGAGGCACAACAAAAGATTTTTTTGGGTTGTCCACCTAGTGATATTTAGTCGGGAAACCCCCTTATATTACTATAAAAAATATATTCTTAAAAAAGAATCTTTAGTCCATATCTAATATGCATACCTATTTGAAATCTCCTCATCTTGAGAAAAGTATAAATATACCATAAGATAAAGTCTATTTTAGCTTAAGAAAATTTTAATAGAAGTAGATGGTTTAAAAAATTGCATAAGGGCTTTTCAAGTGATTTTCTCATTAAATTTAAATAACTGAATCAATATGTAATTTAATATAACAATGGCTAAAGAGGACGATAAAACACTCAAAAGAGATGATAAGGCTGAAGAAGGTGAAGAAACATGTTGCGATTCACCGAAAATATCTCAAGAAGACGGGTATTATGTGTGCTTAAATTGTGGTTGTATTTACTCGAGAGTATTGGATAATTCTCCTCGAAGGGCGTTTACACGCGACGAGATGCTCCGAAGAAAGACTAATGAACGTATCTACAGCCCGATAGGACCGCGAACCGTGATTAGAGGTAATAAGGATGCATATGGCTCCTTGTTAAGTCCCAAATATAAATCTAAATTCCATAGATTAGGGAAAATTCATCGTTCCCTCACTACCAGTTTTGAACGTAATTTATGGATTGCATTGCCAAATCTACAGCGCTTACAAAAGCAACTAAAACTTCCCGATTATGTTGCAGAAGATTCTATTCGAATTTACACTCAAACAGTCAAGGAAAAACTTACTATGGGAAGAAGTATTGACATGCTCCTAGCTGCATCAATCTATGCAGCAATTAGAGTGCATGGAGTTCCCAGAACGATAGAGGAATTAGTAGAAGTATCCCAAGTAAAGAAAAAGAAACTCTTGAAAAGCTTTCGCTTAATCTGCTTGGAAATCATGCCCAAATTTAATTTAAAGATCAAACGTATGACACCCTCCAATTATGTGAATAAATTTGGAGAAGAACTGCAACTCTCAATGAAATGTAGAAAACAATCAATTGATCTCATTGATAAAGTGAAAAAACAGGGTTTCTTTTTTTCCGGAAAAGACCCTAAGGGAATTGCAGCGGCAGCACTTTATATCTGCTCTAAATTATTTAATGAACATCGAACTCAAAAAGAGATCTCCACTTTGGCAAATATTACTGAAGTAACCCTAAGAGCACGAGTTAAGGATTTTAAGAAATATGGAAACTTGATTTAATATACATCTTTATTTTGCTATATTAAAAGTTTGGATTCATAAAAATTGGGCTTTCATTCAATTATTTATACCATATAATGCTTGCTAATAAGTAAGAGGAATCTGCTTTAGGTGGCAAATATGTTTAAATATCATTATTGTTTAATAAATTCTATAATGGCTATCATAATTAAGGAAATTTAATATCAATGTTATTAAGTGCCTCCTTGGACTTGATTATACTAAGCCTTCCTTATACATTATTTTTTAGTATTGAATGCTATTTTTTCCTTAAGTCTTTTTTAAAACCAAAAAGAGAGCTAATTAATGCGAAAATCGATATTAGTGGTGTGTTTACCAGACCAGAAGCCATTACAGAAGAGGAAGTTTCTATATCCAAGGAAAAAAAGATCTATTTAGTATGTAAGGGAAGCATAGGAGGTCATAATTTCATGTGTTCAGATTGCGGAACATTCTATTGTTTGAAATGCTCAGACGCCCTAAAAGCTTTAGAGAATGCGTGTTAGGCGTGTGATGCCCCCATTGATGACGCGCTCCCTTCAAAACCATTTAACAAATCAAAAGAAGAAACGGTTGATGTTTTCACTGATCAATCCAAAAACAAATAACTTGAATATAGAGAAATTATTTTTTCAACTAAATAGGTAATCGTGAGAAAGATGTCATTACAGAAAAAAACAAATCTACCACGAAATGTAACTATTCAGCTTACGGAATTGTGTAATCTTCGCTGTAGAATGTGTTACTATTGGGGAGAGAGAGGGGCATATTCCAGTGATATTCAGAAGACACAGCCCGCCATATTAGATAAAGAAATATTATTACGGTTGATCAATAACCTTCAACTCACCAAACCCCACTACAGCTTTTTTGGGGGAGAACCTCTCACGTATCCATACATAGAAGAAATAATTACCGCTATTAAGAGTTTGGGATCTTCTATTGACATGCCAACTAATGGTACTCGCTTGGAAGCTTATTCTTCTATGCTCGTCCGGACAAAATTTGACAGAGTAAGAGTTTCAATTGATGGTACCGAAGAAATAAATGATTTACAGAGGGGTAAAGGTAGTTATAAGAAGGCGATGGAGGGGATACGGGCTCTTTATCACGAAAAGCAGACTCAAAAATCCCAAAAACCTTTAATTGAGATCATTTATACGATTACACCTACTACCTATAACGCAATTGAAGAGTTTTTCTTAACGGAATTAGATTTAGATCTAATAGATTCAGCAACTCTTCAAATGCAAAATTTCATGACCAAAGAGATGGGGAGAGCTTACAGTACACTACTAAAGGATCTCTTTGAAATCGAGAGCAATAGCTATTGGCAAGCTCTTATTTGTTCTCTCGATGAACTTAAGAAAATTGATACCTTAGCCCTCTCAAATCAAGTCCAAAAAGTCAGAACGCACTTTAGTGAGCATAATATACGTCTTAACTTGGAGCCTCCCACCTTTACTCCAAAGAATCTATACGCCTATCTAAATGCTGATTGGACTAATATGGAAGACATATATGAAACGTGTTATGTACCCTGGGCATCGGTAGATATTACTGCCACTGGAGACGTAGCACCTTGCCATATATTTTACGATTTAACCATGGGAAATCTCTATAAGAATTCATTTGAAGAGATCTGGAATAATGAAAAATTCCAACGATTTAGAGTATATATGAAGAAATATAAATTGATGCCCATATGCTATGGATGTTGTATTCTCTACTTAGCCGGGAAAAGGAAGAGAAGACATTCAAAAAGAACAAGGAAGCACAATATATAGAAGAAATGAACCCTAAATATGTCTTATTCATTTAAATCGGGTAACAAACTCATCAATGGCATCGAAGTACTGCGAAGTATATAAAAAAATATCATTATGACTTGCTCCTTTTATCAATACTAATTTCTTATAAGTATTTTCGGGAAGAGCATCATACAGAAGATTCGCTTCTGAACTGGGAATAATCCAATCATTCGTGCCATGAATGATTAATGTGGGTTTTATAAATTGTGAAACTCTGGTATCATTCGAATAATGCTGGATAGATTCAGGGCTTAGAGAAGGATCTCTTATACCAAACAATTTTGTCATCATATTGTAAGCGCTCGCAAATCCACTTTCAAAGATTATACCTTTCACGTTATTGGGATTATGAGAACCGATTTCTGAGGCACATACGCTCCCTAAGGAACGTCCTTTTACAAATAAAGATCCAGTCATATCTATTTCCTCCATATAATCACAAAAATTAGTATATATGGGTAGAGCATCCTCAATTAAACTTGTATAAGTTGGGTCATGAGAGCTAAACCCATAACCCCGGAAATCCATTACTGCCAAGTTAAGTCCATGCTCAAAATAGGTGGAATAAGCTGCTCGGTAATCCAATGCAACCTCTCCATTCCCGTGAAACATTAAGATAGTAGGAAGGGATTTTTCATTTAAGTATAGTACACCCCCTATTGTCACTTCATTATGGATTTGGAATTTTAGAATTTTGAGATATTCTGGAAGGTTTTTTGGAATTATCGTTTTTCTAGGATAAAATACAGCATTAGAAACACGTTCATCGTCTATGTCCATAAGGGTTCACATCTTCTTGCATTTTTATATATTGATATAATATTCATTTAGAAAAGAAAATATTTGAATAAATGAGAGTTATCTGGTTATTTTGAATAAATAAATGGACTGAATGACAACCCATATGATTTCGGAAAAATAGGCAAGCCATTCGGTAAATATTGGAATCGTGCTATTAATTCCCGGTAAATAAAGAGTGATATAAAGAAGCATAAAAACAATAGGAAAGGGTGCTAAGAAAAAGCCGCTACTTGCTATTTTTTTGTTAAAATCTGGAAGAGATAATTCAGTAATCGAATAAAAGATGGAGGTAAAAAAGGAACCTGCAAACGAGAAAAGCGCGCCAATAAGATGAGGTATCCGAAAACTTTCACTTGGAAAAATACCTACCAATATGTTTCCTAAAAAGGAAAATAGTGCGGATGCAAAAGAAAGATATAAGAAACCCTTTCGGGCATCTTGTGTAAGTAAATACCGTGTTAAAAATATATAGAAGAAAAGAAATATGATAGGTGTACATAACATCCCAATATTAAATACAAAATTGGAAAAATTCTGTCCATCGCCCAAATCACTGATAAAATGAGTAAAGATCGTAAAGGAAGGATCCACTTGAATATATAATAGATAAGCTGTAAAAATACAACCAAGATTTATCCCGACAGCTAAAAAAGCGAAAACACTACCATTGATCTTCTCATATAATTTATCCACTACCTTATCCATAATGGATAATAAAGTAAAAGAATATTTTAATATTTTTACTCATGAAGTATTTAATATGTCCACACCTGAGAGTAGGACAAAAAGCAAATCTCTCTCATCTTGGTAAAAATATAGCGATTTGATGATATCTATGAGAAAATTTTTATAAGATGCTTTAATTTTTAGTATTTGATATGATTGAAAAAGGAATCTTAAAAGGCGGGAAACGAAAGGAAGAGTCCTGGAAAGAAGTAAAGGTTGCCCTTAAGGAACCATTTAAAGAGGCTCTGGACAGATTCAAAACAGAAGTACAAAATAGAAAAGACTTTGATCCTTCTGCCCTTCTACAGTTCGGCTTATTTATGTCGATGGGTGTATTAAATATGATGAAGGGGATTGAAGCAGAATTCGGAGAGAAGGGACAAGAAGTAGTAAAAACGGCTTTAGTAAAAACGGGCTACGATGTGGGAAGGCAGATGGTGGACCCAGAAAAAATTCCAGAAGGAATTTCAGATATAGAATTGATGAGCTATCTTGCAACTATAATTAACACTGAAGCATGGACATCTATTGAAGATCCAAGAATCGATAATGAAGATAAATGTTCTTTTGATATTTTATGGTGTCCATTGCAAGATGTGTATTCGGCATTCGATTGTAGAGTACAAAGATATTTAGTACAAGGAATTATTAATTATTTTCGTGATAATGTATTTGAAAATAGTGATTTCCAAGTGTATTTTACTTCTACCATTCCCTCAGGAGCTGAATGCTGTAATTTCGTGGTTGAAAGAAAAAAGCCCGGAGAACCCGATAAATGGGAGACTTATTCAAAACAGCTTGAAAACAAAGCTCTTAAGAAAAAAGGTTAAAAAAAGGTTAATAGAGAGGAGCATATCGTGGAAGGAAAAAAACAACAAACAAAAAAAACCAATAAGGGTTTGGCAGAAGAAATCTGTATTTGGAAAGAGAAAAGCAATTGTAAAGATTGTAATTTAGATCAAGAGCTTTTCTGCAGTCCAAGACCTAAATATGCAATTCTTTTTGCCACTCCTTTATTAGTTGTCATATTTGGGATAGTCATTGAAGTTTTATTTTTCTCAAAATTCAATTGGATTATAATAACAGTATTTCTTGGAAGTTGGGCGGCATATGGTTTCTTCTTTCTTAATGTCTGGGAAAGTCAAATACTTTGTAATCATTGTCCCTATTATGCAAATGATGAACAAAAAGTCTTACATTGCCCCATTGACAGGGGAAAATTAAAAACTGGAAAATATAACCCCGGACCCACCACTGTTTTAGAAAAGATTCAATTCATCATAGGTGCTTTAATTCTTGTAGGATTTCCTGTACCTTTTTTGATCATCGGAGAATTATGGATCTCATTTATTCTTTTAATTATAGGAGTGTCGCTTTGGTTACTCATACTTCAGTCTAAAGTGTGCACTGATTGTATTAATTTTGCCTGTCCTTTGAATCGTGTTCCAAAAACGATTCGAGATGATTTTTTTAGAAAAAATCCTGTTATTAAGAAAGCCTGGGAAGAAAAGGGATATCAACTTGATTAGAAGTTCATGTAAAGTATTACTTCAGAGGTAATAGGACAAAATCTAAGAAATAGAAAAGTGAAAAAAAAGAATTAAGGATTTTGCTTAGTTTTCTTAAGTTCTGCATACTTCTTCTGCTTTTCAGCATGGAGTTCCAGTACTTTTTCTTGAACTTCCTCCCAATATTCTCCTTTAAGAGGGTAGAACTGCAAAATTAATGCTGCAATAAGCAGAGCAATGCCGGGAATAAGACCAATAAAAAGACGAATTGAAGTAAACACCGCTAGCGGTTGATCTAATACCGGAGGTGTTCCAAGTGCATGGGGGATAAATCCTGCCGCTGAAAGCATTAAACCCGGGATAATGATGACTAAGGATTGAGCGGGTTTTGTAATAAAAGCATTTACACCGAAAAACGCTGCTTCCCTTCGAACACCTGTTTTTAATTCATCTTCATCACATACTTGAGCAAACAAGAGATTGGTAAATATTAATGGTCCTACAAAACCAAATCCTGCAACTGCCAAGCAGATGTAGATCAGTATGTTATTTGGCATAAAAGTAAGAACTATAAGAGCTCCTCCGCCTATAATAAGAAGAATCTGATCGCTTCGTACTACTCCCATTTTCTCAATCATTTTCGGTGTTAGCCAAATTCCAATTAAAAGCGGGATAAACAGAAATATTAAAGGAATGATCGAGGATGTTTGAACTATATAATCAGCCAAATAGAAGAGCGAGCCAACTACCATTGATTGTAAAAAGATTCCCATAAAATTTGCCGTCACAAGGGTAATAAACGATTTATTGACAACTGTATGTTTAATTGCAGGTATAAGCGGGAGGGGTTCATCGACTACCGTAAATTCAGGTCGTTCCTTAAATTTAAATGTGGTAATTAGAATTAAAATACCTCCTATTATACCCACTATAATCATTGCTATCCATAAAAGTGGCTTTGATTGATTTCGAAAGATATCCGGGATAAGAAAGCCTAATATTTGTCCAATTAGGTTGAAGAACATTGCCCATACATTCAGTTTACCACGCTCCGTTTCGCTTTCTGTAATCTCTGGAAGTAACGCCGAGTAAACCATAAATATAACGGTATAAGAAGTGTCATATAGGGATGTCATGATAAGCATCCATAAAAATACTGGTAAAGCACCTGCATTAATATCGGGAGAAAACCAAATTAAAATAAAAGAGATCGTGAAAAAAGGAACCGTAAACTTCATATAAGGTATTCTCCTCCCGTTTTCGGAGCGTGTTCTGTCAGAGATAAACCCGAATATCGGATCATTTGTCATATTCACCACAGTATAGATTAACGTAATGATCAGAATTAGGGACGCATCTCGCGATAAACCCAGATAATCTGTATAGAAGATCGACAACATGCTCATATAAATCCCTTGGACTATGGACCCTCCTAAACTTGCTGAAGCCCAATAGACTCTCTCTTTTACCCCAAAGGTAGGAACAGTTTTAATTTCACTAGCACTCATATTTTTTAAACTCAAATGAATTAAATGTTGTTATTAAAGTTTAACCTTTTTCCTATAAATAATTTTTGCACTCTTATTTAACTAGGCTAAAATTTCTATGAATCAAAATTACATATTTTACCCCTAGTATTTGAGAAAGCATCGTCTCGTTATAGCTATAGTGAATCACCTCCTCACAATTGTACTAAATCATCAAAGTTTATAGCTTTTTAAAACAAGGCGCTGTTACTAAAAACAATGAGGATTGCTTGGAGAATCAATACATATCCCTAATTATATCGTAGGGGCTAAGGTATGCAAAGCGTTTGGAGCGGCTGCAAGATGTATATTCTACTATACGCAATCTACAATGAAGTACGAATTTACTGCTTTTAAGGAGTGGTCGTCCAAAAAGGATTAATAAAACCGAGTATTAATATATTAATTAAAGACCGAATTGTATCTTATAATATAATATTAATTTTTCAAAAATTTAATTAATAAATACCTAAATGATTATATGAACGAAAATAATGAAGCTGGTAAACAACAAATAGCAAAAGATCTATTAGATCGTGCTCTATTGCTCTTAGATACAGAAAAATTAGATGAAGCATTGAGTTATTTCCAGAAAAGTTATGAAGCATATGAGCAAATCCACGATGAAGAAAAAATGGCTTTAATATTAGCTAATATCGGCACCCTCTATAAAGAAAAAAACAAACTATATGATGCATTAGAATCATTTCAAGAAGCCTCTAAGCTATATAAAAAAAGGGAAGAGAAGGAAAAATATGCCCATTCTTTATCTCAAATTGGAGCTATCTATATGGATGCTGCTGAGCATGAGGAAGCTCTCAATACTTTTCAAGAAGCCTATGAAATTTATGAGGAATTGGATGCTAAGGAACATTTAGGATTGACACTCATTGATATTGGAATAATTAAGATGAGAGAAGAGAAATTGGATGATGCTCTCGACAATTTTGAAACATCACATGGCATTTTTAATGATTTGGAAGATAAAGAAGGAAAATCTACATGTCTTGGAAATATTGGGATTATTTACAAACGAAAAGGCGATCTTGAAAAAGCTTTGGAATATCACCAAGAAGCACTCGGCATTGATGAAGAATTAGATATAAAAGAAGACATTGCCCACGACCTTTCTAATATTGGCTTAACTTATGTGGAGATGGGTAATCTTAAAGAAGGATTAGAATTTTTTGAACGAGCTGAAGCGATATTCAAAGAGCAAGAGGATGAATTCCAGATTGAAAAGATTTCTAAAGTAATATCTACAGTAAAAACTAAAATAGAAGCAGAAGAAAAAATTGAATTAGAGAAAGAAAAAATGGAAGCTCTTGAAAAACCGCTTGAATCGAAACAAGAAATTCCAGAAGATATACTAGGACAAACTATAAGTGAATCAGCTAATAATCAACACATCAAAGAAATAGATCAATCCTTAGATCAAGTAAAATGTGAGAAGTGCGGTCATGTAAACAACGAAGACTCAAAATTCTGCTTGAATTGCGGCTTTTCTCTGGAAGAGCCTCAGGATATGGAAAAGTGTCCTAAATGCGGAGTGCTTAATAAATCGGGAAGTCGTTTCTGTGGCAACTGCGGCTTTTCTCTGGAAGAGCCTCAGGATATGGAAAAGTGTCCTAAATGTGGAGTGCTTAATAAATCGGGAAGTCGTTTCTGTGGCAACTGCGGCTTCTCACTCGAAGGAACAGTACATAAAACCCCTGAACCTAAAGAATCAGAATCTATATGTTCTCATTGTGGCTTTAAAAATAAGGAAGGGGTGAAATTCTGCATTTCTTGCGGAAAAAATCTAGGAATCGCCGTTATTGGGAATGTTTGTAGCAAATGTGGTTTTAAAAATAAAAATGAAGCTCTATTTTGCCGTGAATGTGGGAATAAATTGAAATAATAAATTATCTATTTTCTACTTTTTATTCTTTCATCTATATTTCTTCTAATCATTAATCACTTTAAGTTTGAATATAAGGGAGAGATCTATTCAGTATCTACTATTCATCAGTCTTATTCAGCGGGATTTTTTCGCCTTTATCCACAATTCTTTTCGTTAGAAAATTATCCGTTTTTGCTAATTTTCGTTCTTCGCTGACTAATTGATATTTTTTCGCAGGTCGGCCCACATATATCCAATTGGGCTCTAAGACTTGATTTATATGAGTAACTGCAAAGACTCCGAGCGTAGTATTTTTTCCAATTATTGTACCTGGAGCGACGATACTATTTCCTCCCAGCACGACATGATCGCCAATTACTACTTTTTTAATAATAAGAGAATCTCCTACAATCATACTTGAAGCAACTAATGCCCCTTGCCCAAGCATAATATTTCGCCCGAAATCTACGAATTCTACGCTTGCCCATCCATCAAAAAGAGTTGATTTAAAATCGGCACTTATATCGCATATTTTAAAGGCAAAATTAGCGACCCAAGGAAAGCAGAAGTTATTCCATATCCAAAATATGACTTTTTTCACGGAGAGCCGCAAGCAAAAGAAATAATAGTCCAAATTTTTATCATTTAGTTTGAACACACCCTCTTTTGGGGTACATAAAAGATTAAGAATTATGAGGAATAATTTTCCAATTGAGAGACTTGATAACAAATACATCCACCACCATGCGAAAACATCGACAAACAGGATTAAGACCCGCCAATGGAAATATTGGCTATTCATTGCAGATTCAAAAAAGGTTAAAATAAACACTAAAGGGAGTAATAAAGAAACACAATGTAATAATATTTGAAGAAATACTGCTAATTTAGGAAATTTAATGGCGGTAGTGGTGATGGGATAGTTAGAAATATCGACTGAATTTAAATTTTCAACCCCATATTCTTTTTTATTGTGTTCCATTTTTTTCAACTCCCCAAAATATCCTTTTTTTTATCTGGTTTTAGTCTTTTTATAGGAAATCCCGAATAAATTCCCTCTCCTATCAATTCATCATGCTTTATAGATGCACTAATTGGTAGAATTGTGCTATTGTTTCCCACCTGCGTTCCAGGCATTGCCCCAGTCAGAGCCTCAAATACTACATTATCTCCCAAATTCACTCCAAAATAGGTTAGATTTTCAGTACCATACACTCCATCAACCACATGATTCGAAAGATGAGTATATGTTCCCAAATAACATTTTCTCCCGAAATTGAGAAGGCAATGCAAAAAGCTTTCTTCAATAACCGTTTTTTTTCCAACTTTATTACCTCCGATAAACCGTAATTCCCAAGTGATCAACCACGGAAAGGGAGATCGTAGAAACGCAAAAATGGGATATTTATATAAAAAAGATTTAAAATGATAATGATCTAAAGCCTTCGATTCTTCATTTAGATTGCGATCATATACCCCTTCTTTGGGCCCTCGTTTTTGAGAGTACCGAAAAAACCATCGTGTAAAAAGAGCAACCAGAAACAGATGAATTAAATAGAGACTTATGAACGTCAGTGGAATTGAAATTAAAATCAAGATATTATAAAGGTTGTAAAAGAATTGAATTGTGAATTTAAGTGAAAAAAGAAAGGGTTCTAAAATGCCGAAGAAATAGATGAAAAAGAGGAATCCAGGTATTATGAATGAAAATCCCATAATAATCCACCCCGAAATGATATATAATTCAAAAGGAATAGATAATTCTTTTGCCTCTTCTCTGAATTCTAGTTCCTCAATTTGCGTTTCCGTGGAGGTGTTAAATATAATTTGTTCTAATTTCGTCTGATCTTCCATTTTTGCATTATTCAAAACTTTTGTAGCGGGGCTTCCTCGATATATTGAATTTGTCTCGAGGAGTTGATTGACTTTAGTAGTAGAATTAGAGTCTAAAATTGTGTTAGACTCAATAATAGTTCCCGGAAAAATTACTGAATGCGCTCCAATCGTCACATTATCCTTAATGCTTATTTTTTTAATTATTAATCTATCGTGCGTAACGATGCTTGACATGATTAAACTTCCTTGTCCCAACCTACAATTCTTTCCTATTTCGATAAATTCAGTATCTACCCATCCCTCATGTAAAGAAGCTCTTTTATCTATTTTCACACCAAAAATCTTCAATATTAAGACTTCTAAAGGAGCAATGGATAACTGACGGGCTAACCAGCATGGCCATTTTTTAATAACTGCGCGAAGGCTCCAATACCGATAGTCTTTATTGGTAGGCTCTCTGTTAAATACACCTTCTTGGGGTTTATGAAAAAGCCTCGTTAAAAGTAGAAAAAATTTAGCAACAAGAGCGGATGTGATGATCAGAATGAAAATCATTAATATAAAGCAAACAGGAAGGAAAAGAAAGAAGTAAATCGAAAAGCCCTCCATGAATTGCCAATATAGCCAAAAGAATAAAATAGAGGGTTGCGCCCCAATCAGCATAATAAATAGATATATTACAAGGTATTTTCGCTTTGCTAATGTGTTGGTAGTACGGGCGCCTTCTCGTAAAGTTGCAGGTATCGAAATTCTTCTCACGCTATTCTTATTAATAGTTTAAAAATCTTTTCATGTATTAACTAGATAAAAGATTGTATTCTTAAACATTTTGATAACATTATATTTAAAAAAGTTACAAGAAATTTGAATATTCTGTTCTCTTTGACTCTTTTTCTTGTCTTTCTGCGAAGAAAAATGTGAACAAATGCATAATCTTACTAATCATATAGTCTTTTGCAATAAAAATGTTTCATGATCCATATCCAGATATCACTTCCCTTTATAAATAATAGGCAATTACT
>SHMU01000123.1 GCA_008080765.1 Promethearchaeota archaeon
ATTGCTTTAGACCACGATAAATAATAAGTTAAAAAAAATCGTATTTAAACTAAGGAAGTTATTTTTGATCAAATCCTTATCTTTTGTCATTATCGCAACTATAGTTGGCATAATAATTCTAACGCGTTATTTTCGGTATAAAGCAAAATCAATACTCTATATGGGATTAGCAATTATCTTGATCGCTTGTCCTTGGTGGCCTTCTTCGCTTTCATTTTTATTAGGGTTGATCACGGGAAGCGGACTCTCTGAAACTGCTTATTTAATCGTAGGAAATGTCATGGTACCGGGTTTTCAGCTACTATTTACTGCGGCACTAACGGAGATAAAATTTAAGAAGAAAGAAAGAATAATCCTTATAATCGTTGCAGCCTTTAATGTTGTCTTTGAAATTCTCTTATTTTACTTCGCTTTCGATACTACTCTACGACGTTCTCAATTAGGAGAATTGCAAGTACCCTCTATTGTGGATGTCGAGTTTAGAGGGATGCTTCAAATCTATTTACTTGCCACCATTATCTATATTTTGCTCGTAGGCATTTTCATTGCCCGGGAGTCCCTACAATCTGAAGATAAAGAAATCAATCTGAAAGGGAAGTTTTTATTAATTGGCTTTATTTGCTTTGCAATTGGTGCTTTAATGGACGGAATTCTTCCCTCCAGTACTTTGACCGTAACCTTAAGTAGGATCGTGTTAATCATTGGTTCTCTTTCTTTCTATTTTGGCTTTATCTTACCAGAATGGTTGAAAAATCAAATTATTAAATAATCTTTTTTTCTTCTTTTTTTTCAGTATTTTAAATGCAATATGTATAAAGATTATAAAGATTGATGCTTAGTTCTATATTTATAATAATAAAATAGATTAGAATTAATCTCCTTTTTTGATAATACCCCAAGAAAACATATCTATTAATATCCAAAGAATTAATTAATAAATTAACATTTAATACTAAAAAAAAACTAACTTAATATAAAAAATGGCAACAACAAAAGAACATTCAGAAGGTTCAGAAATGGAAATCGTGCCGATGAAAGAAAAGCTAGCGTATGCCTTTGCCACGATGCCAGGCACATTCTATGGCTCAGTAATGGGACTAATCCAATCTTTTTATTTTGCCTTTATGGGACTTCAAAACATCTGGATTGTTATCGGGCAGGTCGTATACGCCGTGTGGAATTTGATAAATGATCCCTTATTCGGGAATGCAATCAATAACACAAAGTTCTACAATAAACGTCGTGGAGAATATCAGCGGTATATACCCTATATCAAATATGGAGCACCTTTATTTAGTTTGGCGTTTGCATTAGTCTTTTTTCCACCAGCTACACTTCGAGGAAGTCAAGATTTATCAATTCAAGTATGGCTCTTTGTATGGTATTTAGTGAGTCAAATTGCCTATGATTCGTTATTTACTCTCGTACTCTGTGCCCATGTTGCTTTACTCCCTCAAATGACGCTTGATCAGAGAGAACGAGAAAAGATTCAGATCCTATGCACGCTCTTTACTTTACCTGGAGTTTTTATTGGGTTTTTCTTACCCTTAGCCTTTCTCTCAGATCCCACAGTGGAATCAATTAGGATATTCCAGATTTTAGTTGTGGGGATAGCAATATTTGGTTTAATACCATATCTCGTTGTATCATATGTGGTGCGCGAACATTCCGAACATATTCCTGAGGAACCAACGCCGTTACTAAAAGGGCTCAAGCTGGCATTTAAAAATAAGTCCTACATTATATATTTAATCTATGATGGAGTATCTGTTTTTATCATAAATGTAAGTATGGCAACCTTGCCTTTCTTTTTAACGTGGGTACTTGGACCAATGACGAGTTCTACCTTAGAAATGATTCTCTTTTGGATACCTCCTGTTATCTGCTTAATCGTGGGAGCAATTATAATATTACGGATTGCGGACAAGAAATCTACTAAGACTGCTCTCAGCTTCTATCAAGGCGTTTTAGCTTTAGGGTATTTACTTACATTTGCGCTGGCTTTTACTCAACTCTGGTATTTGGTATGTGCTGGGTTTTCTATTGTTTTTCTCGCGTTTTCAGGTGATTTTATACTTCATAACCCGATGCGTGCTGATACAATTGATTACGATTTCTGGAAAATCTCTGGTGAGCGTAGGGAGGGATTATACGCGGGCATTGGTCCTCTTATAAGTAAACCGATGATTAGTGTAGCACTGGCAACGCCTACTTCGATCATGACGCTATTCGGATTAATCTATGTTGAAGCGCGGCAGATCCTCGGCTTTACTCTTATGGAAGGCAGCCTCCAGCCAACCATGGGTACTTTTAATGCATTTTTGGCGGTGAATATTGCGATGGGATTAATTCCCGGCTTAGTAGCCTTGTTAGGCTTTATTATATGGGTGTTAGCCTATCCCTTAACGGGCGAAGTTGTCGATGAGATGAAAAGCGCATTGGTTAAGATCCATGAGGAAAGACGTATAAAATATCTAAAGGAATTAGGAGAGACCAAACCTGATGAATCAAATAATAATAATAATAATAAATAATTAATTTCTCTATTCTATTTTTTCCTTTATTTCTCTCAAATTCTCTATTTTTTAACCTTAAATGAGAAGTAAAAAAAATAAGTAAAAAGAACTATGTTAGTTTATTTCATACTCCAAAATATTGCAAGACCAATTCATCAGCGATTTTGTTCTGTTCATCGTTGAACATCATATTTTTCTGGTTTAAATCTACCTTTTCAGGTAATTTTTGAGCAAAATTTTCCAATGCTTCTCGATAGAATTGTGTGACCTGTTCTGACACCAAGATAAAGGAGGTTTGACTTTTTGGCAAATGATAAGTAATGAGATTCACATCTTCAAACACAATCTCTTTTAGTTGCTGTTTTGTCCCCATCAACTGGCTCAATAACATCGAGACAGCTTGTAATGCTCCGGAAAAGAGAATATCCTCATCCTCACTGGCTATTTCCTCTTCTTGTTGACCTTCTTCCTTATTTTCTCTAATGGTTATAGTTTCCTGTTGTTTTAGTAAAAAGTTATAGGAATAGAGCGGGGTACCATCCATATTTAAAACAATTAAGCGTTGTAATGAATTGCTTTGAAGGATAAAAATTCCCGAATACAAAAATCGAATATAGATTATTGTATAGCCAATAATGACCAAAATCTCTGCGAATATTAATTCTCCTATTGAAAAGAATGCTCCGGTCAATAGGATTGCATTTCCTAATATAAGCTGGTAAAGAATTTTACGAACTTCGGGTTTAAATTGTATATACTTATCTTTACGGATTCGTCGCGTCATTTGGATGATATTATAGCTTATTAAGAACCACACGCAAATACCCCCCACAACAATCAGAGAAAGATGAATATCCGCCAATTCACGAGCACTTTGCGGTAAAATGCGGAGTACTGTCTCGTCTTCTAGCGTGGTTGCTCCTAAAAACAAAATTTCATTTACCGAATCGATTGCCATATTATTTAGAACGCCCCCTACAGTGATAAAAATCGCGATGATACCAAATATCATAGTAATTTTGTTGAGTGGTGAAGGATGGTAAAAGGTTTCGAAAAATAGAACAAGGCAATAAAACGCCCAAATAATAAAAACTAATGAAGAGATGGAGCGGATAAGATATAATTCTAAGCTTTCTGGGATTGTAGTATATGCTAGAGATGAGATGATATCCGCCAGAAAGAATCCCATTGTTGCCAGTAAATATATCAGCGAATTGTAAGGGAATTTTCGCCAGATAAAAAGGATCCAGGCTGTAAAGAAAGAGGTTAGAACCAAATTTGCAAGAATAATAATTATTTGAATCATTGATAAAAGAAAAGAGTAAAATTCTTTTATAACTATCCTATTCCATTTATTATCACTATTGCTATCTAAGTGTAATATCTTCAAGTGATAGATAAGAGTAGTAAGAGGAAATACAAAAAAAGGAAGATAGAGAGAGCGAGGAATGAATATTAAAAGTTAAAATCTTTTTGCCATTGTTTATATCCCAATTTCCAAAGTTTCAATCGGGCTTTATTTACCTTATTATCTAATTCAATTCCTTTCTCTGGTTGGGGATTATTCATTATTTGCTTATAAAGCGTATAATATTGTTCTGCATCTGGATTTCCCTCAATTAAGTTTATAATTGCTTTTTCGGTAAAGTATAGAATTAAATCTGGCTCGATTTTAGGCTTCTCTTTACTCATCTTTAGAGATTCCGGAGTATCCTTATATAAGTAATAAATTAGTTTTACATCTCCTTCATCGATGGAATTTTCACTTATAACATACTGCCAGCACGCTCCGACCTCTAAATGGCGCATTAAATCCAGTTTAGTTGGAAAGAATGCTTCTAATTTTTGGTATAATTCATCGGGCTTCATTGGTATGAGAGGTTTAGTTAATAGTAATTCTTGTTATTCTTGCTATTCTTATTATTATTTGATCTTATCAAGATTTTTAGCTGTTTGATCCATAATATACTTCTGATAGACTAACTCCTGGGGATAATACTTGGCTCCTGGAGGATACGCAGAATCTTTTATACCACCTAAAGCAACGGTTATGTCAGTAAGCATTGGTCGGGCGTTAATATAGATATTAGCTGCTTCTAGCTTTTTTTTGAAAATTTCAATACGCTCTAAATTGCTGGTATAAACTACAGCCCTCATACCGTAATTGCTTGCATTAGCTAATCGTATGGCATCTTCAAAACTATCGGCTTTTGTGACGGATCTAACGGGTCCAAAGGCTTCTTCCCTCCATAGAAAAGGTGCTTTGCTTAGATCCTCACAAAGTTCGGGCTTAATTTCAACCAATGTGGGTTTATAGAACAATCCATAGTCCTTGCCTGTATCAATCTTTTCCGCTCCCGTGTAGATCTTTGCATCATACTTCTTTGCATCGGCTACCATTACCTCCATCATCATCAGAATCTTTCTGGATCCCAGTGGTCCAATATCTACATCGGGATCCATCGGATCACCATATTTGAGCTTTTCCATCTCCCTAATGACACATTCTATATATTCATCATAGACATCGCGATGGACGATGATACGTTTCATTGAAAAGCATTGCTGTCCTGAGTTCGTGTAGCTTGCGTCCACATTCCACTTAGCGACTTGTTCTAAGTTTACATCATCCATGATAATGCCCGCATCATTGCCTGCACATTCAAATACAAATTTCTTAAAAGGAAGAGTATACATTGGAACTCCCATTGACTTATCGACCGATTTCTTCAGCATTCTGGCATAGCTTACCAAGATATCTTTTGCGGTATGTGATGAGCTAATGGAAAGAAAGACCTTGATTAAATCATTTTTAATGAATTCATCTACTGCCCATCTTCCAGGTGCGATTGCAATATCCAAGGCATCAATTCCGGGAGTTTCTGCTTCCTCCATCATTGAATATGCTTCAATCATTGTAAGGGGGCATGCTGTCGAAGGCTTTACAATTGCAGCGTTTCCCACTAAATAATTCGCCCCCAATTGGTATAAGGGTAAACTTAGAGGTGTATTTCGAGGGGCTACACACGCCGCGAGACCCTCCGGAAGATATACTATCTTGGCAAATTTTTCTCCTTCTATACTAGTTAACTCCTTATCCTCCATGAATTGATAATACCACTCACAAAATTTGAATCCATTGGAAACTATAGCTATTTCCCATTCACTATATTTAATTGGCAGACCTCCTTCGGCAACAATTAACTCTTTTAATTGTTTCTTTTTAAACCGAAGTCTTGTAGCAAATTTAGATAAAATCTGGGCACGCTCAACGAAATCCATTTCCCGTAATTTCTCTTGATTACGATGAATTCTTTTAATTTTTGCCTGAATGGTTTCAGGGGTATCTGCGGGGATTCTATCTATGATTTCCCCAGTATACTTATTTTTTATCTCTAACTCTTGACTTGACATTTTACTTTTATAGGTTTTATAGTTAATATAAAATTAATAAAATGAATGAAATAATTTTAATAGGATCAATAGGCAATCTTACAGAGCATCCTCCTCATCCTCAAGGATTCCAGCAGCTTCTGCGAATTTTCCATATCCCATATCAATGAGAGTTTTAGTCCGTTTATGCAACAGAAAATCAATCCATCCTTCTTCAAAACTAGGATCGTTATAGAAGTCTCCGAACCTGGTAGCATAGTCTTCCTTACTTTTTGTTTGTATCAATTTTGCGATTGCTTCTTTAGACAGTGCTAATTCCAGATCGGCATCATCCGCTTTCCCCGGAATTATTTCCACACCCTCTTCTTTCCGTAACACGTGAAATGCATCCATGGTTTTTTCTTCCTCAAAATCATCAAATGAGTCATAAATTGCAAAGTCCATGTCCGAACCGGGAATTAAATCTGAGAAGATCTCAGGATATTGCCCAAGAAACTTCATATATTGTTTACATATTTCCGATTTTACCCCAAGATGAGAAATTTCCGTAGAGAGTTCCTTTTGAATGGTCTTATTTAGAATTTCGGCAATATCTACTACCATAAATCCATTAGCATTTTCTGGAATACCATCAGCTAAATTACGCTCGCAAAAGGGGCATGCAGACACTAAAATATCAATTGCTTTTTGAAGCGCTTCCGCATTTCGATTTTTAGCGATTTCCACTGCTAAATCCGGATTAGAAGACTTTACACCTCCTCCCGCACCGCAACAATGACTATAATTTCTTAACGCATCAAGCTCAATGAATGTGGAATTTTCTAAAAGCTTTAAGAGCGTTCTAGGAGCTTCATATACGCCCACATGACGCCCTAAATGACAAGGATCGTGATATCCAATTTTTTTGTGATTCTGCAATTTGAAATTGTAAGGATGGGTCTTAAAAAATTCTTCCAAGAATTCTGTGAGATGGAAAAATTGCAAATCAGTAGAATTATAATCTTGATAATCCAATTTAAAGGTTCTGAGGCATCCTGCGCAAGGAAAAATAATTTTTTTAGTTGTTTGCTTATTTAAATAGGTTAAATTGGATTTCGCTAATTCTTTAAACTCCTCTTCATATCCATACCGTCTAAGTATTGACCCACAACAGTTTTCTTCTTCTAAAATTGCAAAATTTATCCCTAAATGTTCTAAGAGTTCTATTGTAGCCAGAGCAATATTTTGCTGACGATAACTTTCTGTACATCCTATATACAAGATATAATCGGCATTTTTCACATCAAAATAATTCTTAGCAGCATCAAGAAAAGCAAACCGCTCTTTTAAAGGTTCATTATATGGATTATGGTGTTTTCTAATACTCTCTAAAATTAATTCATGTTTCTTAAGACGATAATTATTTTTAACTAAATCTTGACGCAAGGCATCCATCAATAGAGGTGTATCAATCCCTCCTTCGATTGCAAGACATGTTTCACGGCAACTTCCGCATTCGGTACAAGTATAAGCCCAATTTAAAAAACCATCATCTATTTTGAAATTATTCTCTAAAATTCGTTTTAAAATTAAAATGCGTCCCCGGGCATCGTAAGCTTCAAATCCCAGTACATTTTTTACGGGACAAGGCTCACTCACATGTCGTTTGGCAGTCGATAATTGCGTACCCGAAGTTGCACAATCGCCACACTTCCCACAAATCTGTATTAAGTCACTATGTTTTTCTACTTCTGAAAATTTTACCATTCTACTCACAAATTATTTTAATTTAAATGTCATTGGGTTGATAATATTAAAGGGGTCAAGTATTGTCTTTAACTGTTTCAAAACCTTATAGAAGGTAGGATCGACCCGTTCTAACACATAGGGCTCCCATAACTGTCCCGTCCAATAAGGAACGCCTTCGAGTTCTATTTCTGCTTCTCTTAATTCGTCCCACGCCTCAATCATTACGTCTTTCTTGGTGTGATCCTTCATATAGATGGTAATCCACCCCGAGGTAAAGCAGTGATCTACTCCTAAGGCGGAAATAATCCAATTAAATCCATTTTCTTTTAACTCATATTTCGTGGCTATTGAGTGAAAGGTTTCTATTAATTGTGGAAGGCTAGAAATTGGGCGCAAATGACATGTATTATACCAAAAACCCTCCTCAAAAAGTGATTGAACCAAATTAAACATGTTGAACCAATGGGCTTTCGATAAGAACATACCAATTGATTTTCCTCCATGTTTTCTGACGATTTTTTCGCATAATTCCTTTCTTCGCTGAGCGAGAATTTCATCCGCCTCTTCAATGACCACCGCAACAATGCAATTGATGTTTTTGAAAGTAGAGCGATATGTAGAAGCCAGTAAATCAATAGAATTGGCATCCCCCAACATTACTAGCTCTTCTGCCAAATGTGATTGTTGGATTTCATGAAACGCTTTTGTTGCTTGCTCAATATTTGAGAAACCGAAATCTGAGAATGCCTCACCTTTCGGGAGAGGATATATCTTTAAGGTTGCAGCTGTTTTAATTCCAAGCGTCCCATGGTCTCCTAGAAACATTCCGCTTAGATCATTAAACGTGCAATAGCGGGCAAAACTTTCCTTCCTCTTGTTAGAACCATTTTTCCAGTTACTTCCCGTCCTTAAAATCTCACCAGAACTGAGAACTACTTCTATTCCAACAACGCCATCGCAAGCACCACCATGAGCAGATGCTCCACAACCAATACTGTTTGCGCTGATGGACCCGCCAACCGTTCCCGCATTTCCACCATAAGGACCTCTAAATCCTAATTTATAACCTCTTTCTTTTAATTGATGGATTAATCCCGACCAAGTAATGCCTGCTTGAACCGTAACCGTCATAACATCCTCATCAATCGAAAGAATATCTTTCATCCCCGTTAAGTCAATCATCATCACATTATCAACTCTGGGAATAGGTGCTCCATTAATAGAGGATCTTGCTCCCACCCCAATAACCGGTATTCTGTTTTTAGAGGCAAATTCTAACAGCTCAGAAACCTCTTCTGTTGAATGAGGTCTAACAACTACTTGGGGCTCTTTTCCTTCGAATGGAGAGGCATCTTCGGAATATGAAATTAATACAAATTGTTCAGAAGATACATTTTCTTTCCCCACGATCTTGCCCAATTCTGAGGCAAGGTCTTCCTTTATCTCATAAATTGTAATTGTATATACACCAAATTAGCTAATTATTTAAATCTCTCTTCTTTTAATTCTATGTGATTAATATTTTTAATAAATTGAAATATTTATCGTAATACTTTAATTTCTTTATTATTTTCAACTAACTTATTTACCGTTATTTTTCCCCCTTTCTTCTTATGTTTGTTTTTACTATTTTTATCTATATATTCCTTATACCATTGGATTGTCTCTTCTAATCCTTTCTTTAAGGGGGTAATCTGATAATTTAATTTTTCTTGTGCTTTCTTGGATGAATAAGCTCGATTGAGCTCGAAAGTATCAAGGGTATTCCGAGTAATATAGGGTATGTTTCCCGTTATTTTTGCACCTACCTCGCATAGCCAACCATAAAGCTTAGCAAATGACATCGGAAAATGACGTGGCTGTTTTTTTCCCGCAATATCAGCAATCATATTTAAATAGTCTATAAATTCTATATTTTCCCCACCAAGAATAAATCCTTCATGAGTAATATCTTCATTTTCCAGCACACTAATCATTGCATTGACAACATCATCTACATAGGAAAAGCAAGCTATTGAGTCCCCTTTCCCAGGACAACCCAGAAACTTGCCTCGAACAATATCATAAAGCATTTCACCAAATATATTAAAATCCCCCGGACCATACACAATTCCGGGGTAAAATACTACTCCATTAAGTCCTTTCTCGAAATACTCTTCGAATAGTTTTTTCGCCTCAAATTTAGTCCGTTCATATTCTAAATAAAACTCATCATCCTTTTCATAAGATTCATCAACCGGCTCCCGGGGAGTAGGCCCTAACGCTGTAAAACTCGAGACATATAGTACTCTGATATTTTTTTCCAATGCAATTTTCGCAATATTTTCAGTACCTTTTATATTTGTTTCGTTATAAATAGACTTATTTTTCGCCCAAATCGCAACATATGCTGCTAAATGAAAGATCACATCGATACCTTCTGTCGCTCTGGAAATATCCTCAGCATCCGCTATATCTCCGATGAAATATTCAATGTTATTAAACTCTTTAAAAGGTGAAACATCACTACTTTCTCTTACAAAAAGTCGTAACTTATATCCTAAATCATAAAGTTTCTTTACCAAATGCGTTCCAATAAATCCTGTTCCGCCGGTAATCAAAACTTTTTTTCGTGAACTCATTCTATGTAAATCCCTTTCTGCTATTTACTCATTAAACCAAGAAATAGAGTGAAATTATTTTTATAAAACATTATGATACGAATAAAACTCTGAAGATGAATACATTTTAATTTATTACTCTTCCAAGTATGTTAATTAGTAAAATCAATTAAAAATTTAAAACTACTAATTTTAAAAGTAGATTAAGAATTTCTTTATTATAAATCATGTAAAATAAAAATAGTAATTATATATTATTCTACTCTTAAATCATGAGCGATGATAAATTAAACTATTACGAATTTGCTTCACAGATAGCATTACCTTTTTTAGGGTCCCATGAAACAGTCCTAAAAGATATCTTTAAACATTTACAAAAAAAATTTAATTTACAAATAAACTCCAATCAAAAATTCATCGATTTAGGCAGTGGAAATGGTACTGTAATCATATATTGCGCTTTAAAATGCGCTATTAAATCCGTTGGAGTGGAAATAAATTCAAATCTAGTGAAAGAAACTGAAGACCGTATAAAAAACTTAAAGGAAAACAATGAGATAGGAGATAGAGAATTGATGAAACGTTTAGATAAAATTGAAGTTGTTCAGAGTGATTTATTCACCATCACATTAGAGGCGTATGATTTTATTTATATCTTTTCTTTACCTACTATGCAAAGGTATCTCAAACACATCTTTCAGACTGCCAGACAAGATGCGGTAATTATTTCCTACAAATATCCTTTAGAGCATTTACCTCTTTTAAAAAAGGTATCTGAATTAACTACGTCGATATATGAACAGATACTATCTACTTATTTTTATCAAAGAGTATAGTTTTTTGCTTATAGCTATGATTGTCAAAGGAACATAGGATTTTTAAAATTATATTTATAGAATTCAAATTTCTCTCCCTATTAATGAGAAAACTATGATAAAGCTAGTAATAAGAACAAAAAATCGCCTGTAGATTCAAATAAAAATTTGAAATAGTAGGTCATTTTCATTAATCTTAACCTTTATTTTCTTGCTTCTTATGAAGAAGAATAGGAATAATATTATCTCTTGTTAATACTGCACCATACTGCAGTGCTGCATAGATCTACTCTTCTCGTAATGAGGGATACTCTGTAAGGAGTTCTTCAATCATCATTTTTTCTGCAAGAAAATCTAAAATCACAGATATCATAACTCTTGTATCTTTAATATGAGCTTTTACGTGACATACATCTGGATTAAATGCTACATATTTTTGCCATTTCATTTTTTCTCAATTTTTCTAATGACTTATTTGCCATTCATTTATTTCTTAATTCTTCTTCATTATTTTAAAATTCATAGTAATGTATTTTAAATTATAAGTAGTTTTCAGAAAAACTTCACGCTCTTTCTATTTATATAATATGTTTTTTCATAGTATCTTAATATCAAGATCTCGTGAAAAAGAAAAAATGGCATCAAATGTATACGTGAAAAAAGCACATATTGAACAATTTTTCCAGACAGATCTTGATAATCTTCCTCTTCATTCTGATGAGCATAACTTTCACGAGAATAAATATAATTTCATATCAGAATTGCTTTCGTTATTATACACTCATTCTGTCGATGATCCCTTAAAGGATTTGCATAATATCGTTAATGTATTATTACAAGTTCCAAATAAACAATTTGAAAATAAATTTTTCTCCATTTATCAGAGAGCCTTTCCAGAAAAAGAGAAATTTAGTCTTTCTCAATTAAAAAACAAGACACATGAATATTCTATAGATGATTATCTTAAATTCTTAAGAGCTATTCGTGTATTTATCATTACCTGTAAGGAATTTAATATCGAACAAAAAGCAGATTTATGTCGACTGGAACGTTTTTTCATGAAAAATTATTTGAAGCGAATGAATTCAAGAAGTTAATTTTGAGGTAAGAAATTACCGTTATGTGTAATTCATAGTAGAATAAAATATCCTTAAACGTAGACACCATATTAATCAATATCTTCCTTGAATACTATTGTTCTTTTAATAAAAAGCCCTCCTTTTACTTTACATGTACTCGATTGGAACCGCAGCGGAACTGTTGGGCGTTTGCGTGAAAACGCTCCGAAGAT
>SHMU01000124.1 GCA_008080765.1 Promethearchaeota archaeon
ATATCAGAGATCGGGCAGTTGTCCCTCGGTATATCCGAAGGACACGGGCTATGTGTCAATTAGCCCCTTAGATGTGGACGATGATGAACCAGAAGCTTTTAGGAGAATTGATGGGGATTTGAGCCACAAGCCCCGCCTTTCAAGGCGGGGTAATTGACTTAAAACATTAGAGAATACAATTACTGAAAAAGAGTAGCATTAGTTTCTTGATATTAGATGAAGCACAGCATTAGTTTGGGGGCATAGTTTAAGGTAATAGTTTAAGGCAATTTTTTAAGTCTTTTTTTAGGTCTTTTTTTAGGTCTTTTTTTAGGTCTTTTTTTAGGTCTTTTTTTAGGTCTTTTTTTAGGTCTTTTTTTAGGTCTTTTTTTAGGTTTCATTTTACAAGGATTATTTTTGAGGTTTGCTACAGAACCATCTAGCAAGGATCTCATTAAATATATGAAGTATAGAATATTTTTCGAAATGAAGTAAGTTTTCTAAGTAATTTATGTATATGTGATATGAAATACAATAATTATTAATTTGAACATAAACAGAGGTTATTATTGTGATACGAAAGCGTGAAAATGAGCCATACTTGCAGATTGCTCTTGATTTAGTGAATTTACACCGCGCTTTACAGATCGCCGAAGAGGCAGTAGAAGGGGGCGTGGAATGGATCGAGGCAGGAACACCCTTAATAAAATCAGAGGGGATGGACGCCATTAGAGCATTGCATAAGAAGTTTCCCAAGAATATTATCGTGGCAGATATGAAAACCGCGGATGGAGGAAGCGTGGAAATTGAGATTGCAGCGAAATCAGGTGCAGATATTGTATTTATGCTCGGGGGCTCCGATGATGCCTCGGTACGAGAAGCTGTGGAGGCTGCCCGCAAATATGGAGTGATGTTAGGATGCGATACCATCGATATTCCGTCGGATAATTTAGTGTATCGAGCGCTTCAACTGGAAGAGATGGGAGTACAGATGATTGTAAGTCATGTGGGGGTCGATCAGCAGGTGATTTATGGTGGAGAAAAGACGCTGGAGGTTGCCCGCACCTTAAAACAAAAACTTAATCCCACCACATGGTTGGCAATTGCGGGAGGAATAAACAGCGAAACGGCGGCAAAAGCAAAGGAAATTGGTGTTGATATCATTATTGTGGGAGGTGCCTTGTACAAATCAGAGCATCCTAAGGAAACCGCCCAACTTGTAAAAAAAGCCATTAATTCTGCGACCCCCATAGAATCGGCTTTATTTAAAAAATATGATCCCGAACACATTTATGAAGCACTCATGATGGTCTCATCGGCGAATGTTTCGGACGCTATGCATCGTTCGGGAGAGTTGCAAGGATTAAAACCCGTGTGGACCCATACTAAAGAAGCACGCTTGAAGTTTGCGGGACCTGCAGTCACGGTTCGAGCCTATAATGGGGATTGGAGCAAACCCGTGGAAGCAATTGAAGAGGCACAAAAAGGAGAGGTTATCGTGATTGATGCTTGTGAAGGAAAGGATGCCGTATGGGGAGAGCTTGCCTCATGGAGCTGCAAGGTAAAAGGAATCGCTGGAGTAGTAATAGATGGCGCGGTACGGGATATTGATGATATACGGAAAATTCACTTACCAATTTATGCCCGACATTTTACACCTACCGCCGGGGAACCCAGAGGCTTAGGAGAAATCAACGTCAGTATTGAATGTGCCGGGCAAAAAGTAAATCCTGGAGACTGGATCGTAGGAGATGAATCGGGCGTGGTGGTAATCCCTAAAGAAAAGGCACAGGAGATGGCGAATCGTGCAATTGACGTCTATGAGAAGGAAAACCGGATTCGAGAAGAAATTAAGCGAGGTTCAACTCTTTCTGAAGTGCTTTATCTTAAAAAATGGGAAAAACAAAAGTAGAGGAGCGTAAAAATTAAGTCCTATATACCTATTAAAAGCAGAATACCCTCACATCGTAAAATGGAGCCAGAGGAGGGATTCGAACCCCCGTCATCAACTTTCTGCATATTAATGCTCTGCAGGCTGACGCTCAACCGCTAAGCGACTCTGGCAGATGGGAATTTAAAAGTTCATCGTATTTTAAATTCTCACTTATTAAAATTTTATAAAAGATTTTAATTTTATTATTTTTGCCACATTTCTACGCCGAAATCTTAATCTTTTCTGAATATTCTTCTTTTCGCTTTCTTTATCACTTCATCTTAAAATATCACTTTTAAATCGGCAAAACAAAGTATTTATACACATTCTATCAAAACCTTTTATATCTCTCCATCATATATATTTCTAACAGTAGATTTAAAAAAAATGATAACTTGCCGTAATGATGTAAATGGAATCTGAAAATATTGATTTTTATAATCTTGGGTTTGAATTCATTGAAACCAAACACATGTTTCTCTCACGGTATAAAAATGGAGAGTGGGATGAAGGGAAGATTATACCCTTCGGTCCGATTGAAATATCTCCCGGAGCATGCGTACTCAACTATGGACAAGGAATTTTTGAAGGGATGAAGGCGCTAGAAGCGAAAACGGGCGACATTGTATTGTTTAGACCCGAAAAAAATGCGGAGCGCTTAAACGAGAGTGCGAAGAGAATGTTAATGCCTACTTTTGACGAGCAACAATTTGTTGAAGTTGTAAAAGAGGTAGTCAGAGCAAATAAAGAATATGTCCCCCCTTATGACAGTGGTGGCGCTCTATATATACGACCCGTATTAATTGGCAGCGGTCCCATCTTGGGAGTTGCCCCCGCAGAGGAATACACCTTTATCATCTTCACAGTTCCCGTTGGTCCCTATTTTCCCGAAGGGTTTAAGGCAATCGATCTGGAAATATCGAAAAAATATACTCGTGCGGCACCCGGAGGGACGGGTTTTGCAAAGACTTGCTGCAATTACGCTCCAACGATGCTTCCCGCAAAAGAAACAAAGGCAAAAGGATTTGCGCAAATTATTTATCTGGATGCTTCAGAGATGGAATATATCGATGAAGTGGGTACAGCCAACTTTTTTACCCTCATTGATAATAAGTTAGCCACGCCTGCCCTAAAAGGAACTATCCTTCCCGGAATCACCAGAAAGTCCGTATTAACCTTAGCGGAGCAAAAATTAGGGCTGAAGGTAGAAGAACGGGATATTTCATATAAAGAATTGTTCGAAGAATCCTGTACGGAAGCATTTTGTACCGGTACGGCCGCAGTAATTACGCCAATTGGATCGGTGTCGCTTGAGGATAAAAAACGGGTGTTCAACAACGGCGAGCCCGGAGAAGTAACAAAGAAACTCTATGATTTCCTCACTGGTATTCAGAGAATGGAGAGAGAAGATGAGTTTGGTTGGGTTGTTATTGTTTAATTTTCTTTTATTTTTTTAGCTTTTCAATTTCCTCTTATTTTCATATGCGTTTAATTCTCATTTTATCTCGATTTAGGTTTCAATCTTGAATTTTTTTCTAATAAAATCGATCATATCCTAATAAGTATTAAATCGCTTTAAGATTAATTCTGTATTATGATCAATTTAGAGAAAATTCTAGTTATAGTGGGGTCATTTGTTCATAAGAGGGTTTTTTAGTTAGGTTATTTCATCATTAGCTTTTATCATAATTTTCCATTTTAACCCTATTTTTAGGTCCATGTGAACGATTCTAATCATTATAAAAGCCTCTTGCATGATCGCAACAAAAAAGATTGTATAAATACCTTATCATCGCCTTTTTCATTTAATTTTAAAAAATTAGGTGGGGATAATGGTTTAAATATTAAAGCATTATATTTTACTTACTATATAAGAATTCTTCTATTGAATAAGAATTCTTTAATCACACATCAAAATAATTGGTTTCATATCCTGTAGGTCTCAAGACTATGTACGAGAATTATTCTGATTTTATGGTATTTCGGCTGAAAGATTCCGGTGAACGCATTCAATTAGATATAACGGAGCAGGAATTTATCAAAGATAATGCGCACGCAGTGTTACAAGATTCTGAAGTGATCATCATTGTAAAAGAACCCATCAGACGGATTTATATCTGGAAGGGAATCGAATCCTCGGTACGCAAAAAATTCATTGGCTCCCGGGTCGCAGCAACCTTGCAAAGAGAGCTAGTGAAGAATGCTCATTTTCATCGATGTAAGGTGGTCTCCATCGATCAAGGAGATGAACTAAAGGAATTTCTCAAACATTTTAATTTGAAGAAAAGTGAAAAGAAAAAACCTGCTATAAAAAAAGAACAGGAGAAACAAGTGTATAAATATACTCCAAAATCAAAACCTTTATCTTCATCATATGGGGCTCAATTGAGGGATGCGATGCTGGTAAATAAGCAACCCAAAGGAGTAGGGCGCGTCTCGGTAATTACTCCCCTTTCCACTTCCGCTTGCACCTCCACTCCCGCTTCCATACATCCCGCTACCCAAAGATCTGCAACCTTTCAAAATAATGAGCAAGTATTAGATAAGATATTACAGAAGGATGCTCCCTCGGGATTTAAAAGAAAGCACATTCTCATCGGAAATCCCTTGTTATACGGTTTGGTCGAAAAAACAGCTAAAGTATTTGGAAAGGAAATCCAAGAGCAAAAATGGGAACCCTTTCGAAAATTTGAAAAAGAGCTCCTTGAAATGAAAGATTTATCATTAAGAATCTTTGTTGATACAAAAACAAGCGCTATTGAAGCCATTGAAGTGCTGGAAAATCTGAGAGAATCACCGCAAACACAGATGAACGAAGAGAAAGCCAAACAAAGAGAAGCTGAAAAGAAAACAGAAGAAGAGGATGAAGAAGAAAAGGAGAGAACTCCCGATAAAGAGAAACAAAAGGAAGAGGAAAAGCAAGAGAAGCACAAAGAGGAGCCACAACAAGAAGCAAACGAAGAGCTAGAAGAGGAAAAGGAACGGGAACAAGAAATAGAGCAAGAAGCATCCCAAGCTTTCCAATACCATTTCCACAAATGGACGGTCAATTATTTACGAGAATATTGTAAGGAGCACGATATTGAAATCCCTTCGGGCTCGAAAAAAGATGATATTGTCGATCTTATTAAAGAAAGTCTCTAATCCATCACATCTGAAAAGGGAAAGAAGCCTTTTCTACATGATTCGATATATACTATTAATCCAACGCTAGTTTCTGCTGATAATTTACCCCCGTGAACATTCCGGCAATTTTAAAAAGCGAGTCGTCTTCAATTAATTTCTCAACATCTTTAAGAGAAAGTTGACTGAAAAAAATAGGCTCCACAAAACCTTCTTGCTTTGTAAGTGTCCTCGAGAGATGTTTATGATACGAGGGGGTAGCCGTAATTATGCCCGCTAATTCTGTATTAGCAAAAATGCGAAAATTAAAACTGATGCTCACAGTTAAAGGTCTCTTGCGCTTAAAGAAGGTTATAATTCGCTTTATGGAGTCCATAGACTCACCCAGATACCCGATGAGAAGATCAATGGCTAATTTAAGATTATATTTATCGCAAAACTCAATGATTTTCTCCAATTCATAATAGGAATACTTATTTGCTCGCTGGATTCGTGGATCGCTGTCAACAGAGAGTGTTATCAAATACGCTTTCGACTGGCTTAATAACTCGAATAAGTGTTCAAAATAGGGCGTTGGCTTCATATAGAGCGTCCATTCCATGGATAAGTCTTCCTCGATGAGAGCACGGCAAAAATCCATTGAAAATATAAGATCTTCATTGAACTCGCAATCACATAGATGAAAATGAGAATATCCTTGTGCGATAAGATGTTTTAGTTCTGTGATGATATGAGGGATTTTTCTAAATTCTACCTTCCTGCGCGCTTCCATACAATAGGGACATATTCCCGAGCATCCCCGATGCGTTTCAAACCCTATTATGCCCTCGTGCGCCATATATTTCGAGTAATCCACCAATGTACCTCGAGTATGAACTAATGTCGCATCAATTCCGTGTAGGTGTCCATCATAAATTGTTTGCGTGAGCTTATTTGCTTTTAATTGTTCAAGAAAATAAGGAAATATTTTTTCTGCAGGACCAATAATTCCATAATCCGCACCTACATATTTTAAGATCTGTTCGGGCATTGCTGAAAAACCCGCGCCTCCTAACACAATGGGTATATTTCGGGCTTTTACTTCAATAATTAATTGTTTTATGGTCGGTAAATAAAACTCGTTATTGAAATAGACCGTGGAGTCAATATTTCGTATCGTAAATCCTACAAGATCATACTGATGAGTATCCAGATGGGTTGCTAATTCTTCGAACGCATTAGTGCTAAAGCATAGATCTAAAAAATGATAATCTATTTGTGCCTTATCTAATGCGGAGGCAATATATTCCAAACCAATTGGGATCACGGGAGGTATTTGTATACGATTTGGATTTACCAGGAGAATTTTCATGAGATATTCTTCACTTGATTGGAAATGTACTTCCTTTACAATAATATGAAGTTTCCATTAAGTTTAAGTTGTTTTTGGTAAATTAATACTTAATATGAAAAAAATTCTTGGCATTATGGGAAGCCCCCGAAAAAATGGAAATACACATGTTCTTCTGAAAACTATTCTGGAAGGAGTCCATGAAAAAGGGGGAGAGACAGAGATGATTCTGCTCGGAGATCTAGAGATTAAGGAATGTGATGGATGCCATACTTGTTGGAAAGGATCTGAATGCATGAAAAAGGATGATATGCTCCCCCTTTATTTGAAGCTCATGAACTGCGATACCATCATTTTTGGAACGCCGGTCTATTGGTATGGTCCCACAGGATTAATGAAATTACTCATTGATCGACTGGTATTTTTCAACTGTCCCCAGAATAGAGCGAAGATTAGAGGAAAAGATGCAGTACTTGTGATTCCCTTTGAGGAGGAAGATATTCAGACTGCGGAGCTCACCGTAGAGCTTTTTAAAAGAAGCTTGATGTATTTGGAGATTCCGTTAATTGAAACTATTCTCTCCCCGGGTGTCACAAAACGAGGGGAGGTTTCAAAAAATAAAGAGCTCATGAGAAAATGTTATAGACTTGTAAAAGATTTAATATATTGATAAGAATCGTCGTTCCTATGGTATCTTAAGAAAGAATCTCTCATATTTTTCTCTGATAATTGATCTTCAGCAAATTATCTCTAATATCTCAATTCCATAGTAAATAATTAAATAACTGGTTCCATTCATTATTATATTGAATGATAAACAGAATTAAGATAATGATGAATTATAGAAGAATAGTAGCCGGATTAAAGCATTTGAATTTATGTGTTAAGAATATGCCCGATATTGTCGATTTTGAATCGAATATGTTCCTTCAAAAATTAATTTATATATACCAATCCTTAGGATTTTCTGCTCATTACAGTCTTACTCTAAAGCTGAATGATCCATACTCCTCCCAGTTAGCACGAGAGTATCACAATGAAAGTTTAATGGGTCTCCCTTCACCTTATTTATTAAATAAAAAAGAACATGCAATTTTGAATATAATAGATGAATATATTTTCTCTCATAACCTACTTCGAGAACACAAAACGGAATTTTTAGAAGCGATTGCTTTTGCTCTTGCTCTTTATCTTAAGAACCACAATCTTAATATGGAAGAGGATGAGATAATACTGAAAATAAGGGAATATAACCCCTTATTAAGAGATCATATCATTAGTAGTAGTATTGCGGTAAATGTAATGAAGAGATTAACCTATAAAGATAAAGATCAAAATCCTTCGCCCCCCTGCAAAGGGAAATTAATCTCGGGGAACAAGCAGAAGAATAGATTTCAAAAGGCAATCAATTTAAACCATCTGAATTCAAATTAAAATGAGATTATCTTAATTTAAAACATTCTCATTCATCTAAATCAATAAATTCAATCAACTATAACATTATGATTGCTCGTAAAGAAGATCTTGTTAAAATACAAGATACCCTGGAAATGAAAATCCCCTTTCATGATACCGATGTTGCCGGATGGGTGTACCATTCAAATTATCTCAAATATGGGGATGAGGGATTTATTCATTTTTTTGAAAAAAAGCTATGTATCTCCACGCTCCAGGAAGTCATCGATTCCAGCATCGTATTCCCTGTAAGAACATTAACTATTGAATATAAATCTCCGGCTAAATTCGGAGAAGTGGTGCTCATTACCACTCAAATAACATCAATAGGAACTACCTCCTTTAATCTCACGCAAGAAATACGAAAGAAAGAGAATGATGCCTTACTCGCTACAATCGAGAGTACTCGGGTAATATTTAACGTAAACACTAAGCACCCACAGAATGCCTTAGAATTCTTCCGAGCCTGCACAGTAAAACCGTGAATCTTCAGAACAACTTATTTGTTGATTGGAGATTATTCATTCACGAATTGATGATTATGGATTGGTATTTGCATCTTAAAGCAACTGAGTTTATTTCTTATTTTTACTTATAACTCTAATGCATTTCGTTTATATAGCAATCCAAACTATAAATATTCGTAGTCAAAAGGACTATTAAAAACTATTATATAATGGGAAGCATTGATATCTCGTACGTATTCAAGACCTTAGGGATTATTCCATCCCTCAAATCCCACTACGTGAGTAAATAATCAAAAAAGACCCTCAGTATATATCTTTTAAAATTAAGTACGGGATAATCATGCTCCCTTCTCCTTCTTTCTTTCCTAAAAAGTACATCATAAGTCAATATTTATATTATCATTTCTTATATGCATTATTGGTAGTATGTAAATGTTATAAATAGTATGTTAACTCATACATGTAATAGATAATCTCCTTTCCCATTCAGATAATGATACGCCCCGGTCATATCTTAAAACAGCTTAAACAATTCGCACTTCGAGAATATAAGGAAAAACATCCGCTCTCGGTGCTGGTGGTTCGCACAAAACCAAAAACTTTGTTCACGCGTGGATTTCTCTCCTCCCTGAGGGTGACTCAACAGCAGGTCTCTCAATATGCCGTAATCTGTACCTATCAGAAACATGCCCGAGTCTATTCGTTTTCAACCGCTGGAAAATTATTAGGAGCCGAAAATGTAGAAAACAGCCCCGAATTCAAGAAAAAAATGCAAAAAAATGCTTCAAAACTATTGGTCCTCCCTAAAAAATAAGTGCCTTCTACAAAATACACAAGATCGGGGAAAGGCAGAAAATATGATAGGGAAATAAAAAGACCTTTCTTTTCTTGTAGATTCTCCCTCCAATATCATAATTCGTTGAGTGATTGAAACTCTAATAATAACTTCTTTAATCCATTGGGTAAGATTCCAATACCATTAAAATAATTTCTAATCCGGAGAATTGAAAATCATCGCATGTGAAAGGGAAGAAAAAGAAGAAAATAGGCATCCTTACGTTCAATCATAACTAAAAGAGAAGTTAAGAAGATTTCTACTGCATCAAAATAAAGTAGAACACCAAAAGACAAAAATCCAGGGATTAACGTAAGGATTCCCTATTTTTTGATGACGTTCAAATTGCATATAAGTTCTCGTCAGTAGTAAATAGATACAAGAACTATAAAAACTTAGTGCTTTCTTTTAATATTGACACGATAAATAGAATTAGCAAAAATAAAATTTCTACCTTACTATTGAGTGTTGAGTAGTTCGGAAAAATCTCTCTTTCGCAACTAATTCATTCTTTTATTATAAAGAGAGATACGAGAGAGTTCTAAATCACTATTAGCAAAATTTGAGGAGGATCATTTTGGGATAAAAACTTTTCTAAGTTGTAATCTACCCCTCTAAGAGAGGGGATTTCATATTATTGAAAAAATAATTTGTGGAAACCTGCAATGTCAGTACCAAAGCTTACAAAAAAACATTACCAGAACTAGAAGTAGTATAAAACAATTGTAATGACATTAAATTACAAGAAAAAAAGGAGGATTTTTTAATTGCTGAAATGTTTTTAATTCTCTTTTCTTTTAGTGAGAATTTCTCCCATTTTCACACAATAATCCAACTGAGTGATCTGATCATTATTTAGTTCTTTAAAAATCGCGATAAACTCCGCCAAATTATCCTTTATTGAATTCCTAAATTCCATAGAATAAATACTCTCAATTAATGCGTTCTTTGTCATAAATAAAATTTCTCTCTTCTGTTTCCTCTTTTTTAATTTAGATTCGTTTGCTTTGATGTATTCGCTCAGTTTCTCGCATATTTCATTAAGGTTGTTCTTGTTGATTTCAAGCTTTTCTTGTGGGGTGCTCAAATCTAAAATTTTTTGAAATTGTCTGTGATTATCAAGCAATTCAATTTTGCTTAAATCTTGCCATCTAATGTTAGGTCCTTTTATAGGTAAGATTTCAATCTCATGCTTGTCTGCCAAAAAGAGCTCATAGCGGCACGCTTCACTGGCAACGGAATTCTCAGTCGCAATGAAGACTAAGAGATGACTTTTAGGAACGTTCTCAGTCATAAATTCCCAGATATCCTCTACTAAATCTTCTTCACAAATCAGCACATCGTGAATGATATTCATATCCATCCCCTTTTCTCGCACAATAACATTCTCGTCTAAAAAATTACTCAGTTCAAGGATATGATATTTTTTCTCATCCGCCATAGCATGGCTGATAAATATTAATATCCCGTGTAATTTTCGGCAGAGTTTCAATATTGTAGAAATGTCATTTTTCGCCATTTCTTGCCACTCTCCCTTCCATTTATTACTACTTAAATCAATCTTTTGTAAATCCCGCAATTGAGAGAATGATTCTGGGAGTGTGGTCAACTTATTATTATATGAAAGAAATTCTATTAGTGAGGAGAGGTTTCCTATGGACTCCGGGAGTGTGATCAACTCATTAAATCCTAAATGTAGTTTTTGTAGTGAGACGAGCCTCGTTATAAACTCGGGGAGAATCGTCAATTCATTACCCCCTAAACCAAGGTATTTAAGTGAGGTGAGCTTAATTATGGATTCAGGTATTATGGTCAACTTGTTATTACCTATATCAAGGTAGGTGAGTGAATTCAACTTAGTTATGGACTCCGGGAGTGTGGTCAACCTATTATATTTTAATTCTAGTGTGTGGAGTGAGGTGAGCTTAATTATGGATTCAGGGATTGTGGTCAACTCGTTACTACCTATATCAAGGTAGGTGAGCGACTTCAACTTAGTTATGGATTCAGGGATTGTGGTCAACTCGTTACTACCTATATCAAGGTAGGTGAGCGACTTCAACTTAATTATAGACTCTGGAAGCTTCGTCAGCTGATTAAATCCTAAATGTAGTGTTTTCAGAGAGGTGAGGTTGCCGATGGATTCTGGGAGAATTATCAGCTGATTATGATATAGAACTAGTGTTTTAAGTGATGCTAAGTTGGTTATAGAGTCAGGGAGTGTGGTCAACTTATTATACTCTAAATTTAATTTTTTGAGTGTAGTGAGGTACCCGATGGATTCTGGGAGAGTTGTCAACTGATTGTACTCTAAATCTAGTGTTTTGAGTGATACCAAATTGGTTATAGACTCAGGAAGTGTCGCTAATTTATTATGAGAAAGAACCAGTGTTTTAAGTGATGGTAAGTTAGTTATAGCCTTCGGGAATGTCGTCAACTGATTATTCCATAAATCTAGTGTGTGAAGTGAGGTTAAGTTGGTTATAGACTCCGGGAGCGCCTCCAACTTGTTCCATCGTAAAGATAGTTCTTCAAGTGAAGTGAGATTATCTATGGATTCAGGAAGCGTTGTCAACTGATTATCAGATAAATTAAGGTATTTGAGTGTTTTTATCTTAGTGATTGACTCATAGAGCATCGATAACCCTTGTCTGTAAAGACCTAAACCTATTACATTTTTTCCTTCGATTTGGACTCCGAATGTGTTCCATTCAATCTCTTGTACAATTTGAATGCTTTTATTGATGATTCCTTCTAATTTTTTTAGTATATCCAATTGTTCTGATGCTAAATTATTTTTTTCTGCCACTTTTTCTCTTCTTTGCTGTTATTCTTTTAGGGACCATCTCTTCTAAGGGCCTAATTAAAAATTTGTAATTTGTTTGCTATTCTTTATATTAATTGTTTTAATTTAAAATTATGCATGTTCATTTCAAGGTGATACAAGTAAGAAGAGAAGGAAGAGAAGAAGTATATGTCTTCTAAAAATGTTTTTAACAAAATTGGTTTCTGGAGAGTATTAATTTTAAGAAAATTAAATGTGTAAGAGAAAGATTAAGAAAATAATCTTGAAAAAATCATTATCTCCAGGAAATAATTAGATATTCACATAGGATCGGCACGGAAGCCCCGTCCTTTAGGGCGGGGAGGAAGTGCCGTTAGATAGTATTAAGTGACAAGATTTAAAT
>SHMU01000125.1 GCA_008080765.1 Promethearchaeota archaeon
GAAATCACTGAGCACGCGCCTTCTCCTCTTTTTTGTAGCGGCATTTCTATGGAATTGCTGGCAAGCGTTTTTAATTTGGGTGCGCTCCCTGAAGATTCTTGTGAAAAACCTTCCCAGAGCCTTGCGAGTAACATTATCCGTGACGTAGACTAAAATTATTCTTAAAAAAGCGTGGCATATATGACCATATGCAAAAAATAGCAAGGAGGTGAGAGAAAAAAAAATACGATCTACTGTTCATGGTGGAGTAGTTCAAAATCAGAAAATATTGAAAATAGGAAGATTTAAAAGAGTGGAAGAAGATGTAATTCATAATACATAAAAGTATCCTCAAATATGGAAACCAAAAATCTTCAGTCTGAAAGCGAAGCGATTCAAAATGGCCTTCCGAACCCATCTAGCTTTATTAAGGTACGTGCCATTATGGAATGTCCAGATTGTGGATATAAAAAAAGCTTCAAAAATCAATTTCATCGCAGCAATATTGAAATGATGGTGGTTTCCCTCAAGGTGTTTGACTGGATCAGCTGTCCTACTTGTGGGGATATGCTCCAAATGAGTTTAGAATTTCAGATATAAAATAATCTCTCTTTTTTACATTTTCAAACTCGCGCTTTTCGTAAATTTTTCTTTATTTAGACTGAAAATATTACTCTTAAATTTTATAAATTGCACCGGTTATTCCGCGTCAAACTTGAAATTTCCATAGGTACCTCCTCCTCCGGGTATATACTCAATCGCATCATTTCTGAAGCCCTCAATAACGCCTCCTATCTCTTTATTACATCTTTTAATCGTTTCAACAGGAAGATCCAATAAAATTTCATATTCAGTTCCCAGATTGTCTACAATCCCGTTATATGCTTTTACCACGGTTTTTGAATTTTTTGATTTGATTCCTTTAATGGAGCGAATAATATCAATTAATGGGATTGCATTAATATAAGGGGGTCTATGGGTGGGATGCTTTGGTTCCTTATAAGAGGAAATTGAATCAATGCGTTCGCTTACACCTAATTTAATTTTTATATTTTTACCTGTTTTTTCTTTGCACGCGGGGCAGACCATTTTTTTGGTTGCCACCTGCTGAATATATGTATTCCGAGCTATATCGGGATTAGATTCGTAAAAAATTATGAAATTATCAGTCACAGAGTATTTACTAAAATTTATCCCTAAATCATTTTTGGACTTTTTAAAAAGTATCCTTCTCCGACATTTATTACAGAACATATTGTAATACTTTCCCAATTTGGGGTGAAGTCCTACATTCAGACTAATCTTTCTTCCGTCTTTACGCTCCAATGCTAATTGGATTTCTTCGAAAGAAGGTTCTTCAATATAAAACTGATTGAATTCCCTTCCTAAGGAATATGATTTTTGGGAATGCGCATCACTATTGCTTAGAAATGTTACCTCATTTAATGCTTTTAATCTATCCGCTAAATCGGTATTTGCAGACAATCCTAATTCGAGAAAATGAATCTTATGTGAGGCATCTTGATAGCATTCTTCCAAGGATTTATAACGATTCTGTCGAAAAATTGCTTTAAATGGAGTAAAAGCGTGAGCGGGACCTATTAAGCCTCCATTTTCAATAATTATATCCGCTAATTGGGGTGGTGAGAGATTTACTCGGGGTCTTCCCCCCCATTCGCCTCTAATATTTGATGAATAAGGGTCTAATTTTTTCTGAACTTCACGTACCACAGAGAAATCGGGGAAAAATACTATATGATGGATATTTTCCTCATCCTCTAATTCACTCTGAAGGACAAAATAAATATCCTTATAAGTATACATTCCCTTCCCATTCTTCTCTAAATTCTCTTCCATGTATTTTAGCCAGTCTGGCTGCATTATATCGCCCGTTCCTAACACTTGTAGCCCTTTTCTTTCGCATGTATTCACCATAGTATCTAAATTCAGCGATTTCGACACAGCAATGGAATGAGGGCTATGGATGTGTAAATCCGTATAAAAATTATCTATTCTTTTTCCACCTTTTTATTAATTTCACTTGTTAAATTGAGAGATTGACAGCTTATTAAAGTAATAAATACTACCTTAATAATTCACAATATATTTTCTTTAAATTAAAAGGAAGGAGTACAAGTATTTTTGTTTTCCAAATATTACTTACCGCAAAAGGCAATTCTATTCTTAGTCAATTCTTTGCTGGAATCGGTATTGCGACTCCGAAAAGCTCTACTATGTGTTCTTTTCATCAGAAATAATGAATCTATTAGAAATAAAAATCTCTTATTTTTGTGAGGGGTATTTAACTATACCTTCGTACATGATTATATAAATAGCTTACCCGAAATTATGTTGTATACTGAGTCTTGTATTGAAAAGATAAAAAAATATGTAGAGAAAGCCTTATTAAAACATTTCTCGGATCGTTCTAAGATCCCCACTAGAGTTCGTAAAGAAATAGTAGAAAACAATTTAATTGAATTCTTATCGGGAAAGGCCCCTAAGAAATCTAATCAACAATAAAAACCTATTTCTTCTTTCTTACATATCCTAGAATTTCAAAAAGAGCAAATTGAACGAATTTAACTTTTTAAATATCTCGGTCTAAAAGAAAATTCAAACTTAATCATGAGAGATTAAGTACGTGTATTTTGATAAATCAAATTTATCAATTGTAATATTTTTTCCATTATCTGAATTCAATGGTATTTTAACGACTATCTCTCGATCTAAATAGAGATTTGAAAATACGATATTATTTTTTTTATCAAAATCTATAAATTTATCTAACCGACTCATATTCTATTTTAGAATTTAAATTACTATTATGATTAAGATGTATTATATTGATTAAAAAAGCTTTAGTACATAGAATATAGGTTTACTCATATTTTATATAGTCTATATAGAGCCGACAAAAATCATAAAAAAGTTACTGATTTCTGCTGGTTATAGGTAATAATAGATCTTAAAGTGATCTACTCTCTGCCTCCGAAAATTTTTCCTTATAATATTGTTTTGAATTATAGCTATTAAATTCTTCTGAAGAGCCTTCTTTTCCATTATTAATATCAGACGCATCTAAAGATTCTTTCATCAGTATTAACATATCTCCTATTGTTTTTTTTCTTTTGAAAAAGAAAGTTTTTTATCATATTAACACGAACAATTGGAAATAAAAGAATTATTTAAATAAAACACAAATCTAAATTGTAAAATTGAGAGAAAGATGAAAATTAGTGAAAAAACATTTCTCTTACATCCTCAGAAAGCAATCATTTACTAATGAAGCCAATTACTTCATTCGTAATAGGAGTGTGCAATAAGGTATCTTACCAGGAATATTCCTGATCCGATGACCTATATTGCTGTCTTTCCTATAGAGGGTTTTTTTTCTTTCTCGGAATTGCTATGTTTTCTTAATTTAAAATTAGATTTCTTGTTTTTAAGGTTATTCTATATTAATAATGAGAAAGCGTATAGTCTATATAGATCTATAGTAGGGATCTCTCTTTCTATAACTTCATCGTTTCGTAATACTTCTTCTCTTCCCCAAGATTGCAAAAGACTCATCTACAATTGCATCCGCTTTGTTAAAAGGAGTAAGCTCTCCCGAAAACTCCCTAATAAGAGTTTCAAATCGATTACAGAACTTATTGGTGAAGTTTTTCAGACAATTCTCTACTATTGATCCTCCCTTTTCTGCAATTAATAGAGAAAATACGGGGATATCTCTCTCGCACTTCTGAAGGATAATATGCTTATCGGAAAATTCAATTCGCTTTATTTCTTTTGCTTTCACCGATTCCTCCATTAAACTTGAAATACCAGAAATTGCTCCAGCAATTAAATCATCGGGACTGAAATTTTGTTCCTTTCCCTCGCTAAACTCAGCACTATAAAGCAGTTGCCCGTGTTGATGTATCACATAGAGTTTATAAATATTATGGGTAAGAATAAAAACTAAGGCGGGATTATTAATGAATGCCAAGGTAAATAGTACACTTCCCGTAGTAATTAAAAGATAGGGGATATAAAGCGTAATGAATTTAACATGAATGAATGTTGCTAAAGGGAAGAAGAACATGGGTATGATGAACATTAGAATGTTTCCTAAGAGGTTTAATTTTATGCTTAGGCTATTTTCTTTATCAACCTTTTTAAACATTTTATAAATTTCCCATACTACAATAAGTCCTATGTAGATCTGTAGAAATCCATAAATAGCTAGATTAATGGTATTTGTCTCATATCTCTGCCATAATCCATCCAACCACACCATTTCGATTAAATTAAATTCTGCTATGGTGGAACAAATATAACCTCCCACCGCAAAAACAAGAATTGCTAACTTAAGGGATTTATATTTTGACACAGAATATCTCTGAAAGAAAAGGAACAATACGAAGATACCCGTAGTCAAGGTGAAGTCTCCCATTATATTAATGAATTGGGCAATTGTCGCATTTGAAGGAGGGTTTTGGGGTAATATTCCAAGAAATATATAGAGAAAGTTCGGTAAGAGAAAACAGAGTAAGGCTCCGAGCAATAATTTGGATTCTTTAGTAAATAAGTTTTTACTATATGCTCTAAAGGCTACCAACAGAAATGAAAAGGCTGTGGCACCCATCATAAGGATCTGGATGATGATATATATTAAGTCCATTTTATTGTACCAATTAATTATTTTTTATCTAAACAATTTTCTTCATCTTAAAAATTTTGTTATTTTCATAAAGGGCATATATTCATTAGGCGCCTGAGAATGGGAGACATAAGAATCGCTACCTTTAGAAAAATGGAAATTGCCAAGACCTTATATAAGAAGCATCTTATCAGTTTTTTGAGTTCCCAAAACTATTTGATAATAAATTTCGCGATTTTTAAAAATAACACGTTCTAGTTTTCCTTCTACCATGAAGACTTCGCCAGCATAAGCGTGCTCGCAAAACCTACCGCGATAGGAGGTAATCTTCCTTATATCATCTATCTCTATATTTTTGACAGGAGCTTTCGAGGCTAAAATCCGTACTGGGTTAATATAATATGTGCAAGGTGTAAATAGGGAATCAGAAGCATCAATAACTTCTGCAAGCATCGATATAGTTCCCAAATCTAAGATTTGATAATCATAATACGTTCCTTTCCAATCTTGGGGGCTCTTTATGTACCGAATAAAAAAATCAATTCCCCCAAATTTTCCTTGATGGTTTTTTCGAGGCTCAGATTTCATAAAATCATTGAAAGAAATCTGCGCTCCCGCAGCGCGAAAACGAAAATGTTGTTTATATTCCTCAAAATTATATTTTCTCAAATTATTATCATGCTTAAAAATTTCTGGTATTTTATCTTGAAAATCTCTGGCGACTTCCGTACCATAGATGATGAGATCAATATCAGAATCCTCTTTATTAAGTCCCACCATCTGTGAGCCCGTTATACCAATTGATTGTTCTGGAATATCCCCTTTTTCAATAAATAACTTACATAAATCAAATGCATTTTGTTCGATTTTAGATAATTTAGTTTTCGCTATTAAATTTTGTAAATATCCTCTCGGAGTATATATTCTCTCTATCTCTTCCCTCCTAACACCTTGTAGTTCCATATTCAATTGGGTAGAATAAAAGAGATAGTGAGGGTAATTTTTCTTGAGAAAGGAATATCGTTCAGAAAGATCATAAATTTTTTTATAATGAATTCCTTTTCGGAATCGTTCTCCTGTAGTGTCTGGATAAAACCTCACAAAGCTAATAATACGATCCTTTGGATGAAGGAGGCCTTTCACATCAAAAAATAGATTATTTTTCTTGGTGCGAATATAATCTCCTTCTATAGCTTGATCGTTGGGCATCTACATCCTACTTTTGAATATTTATTGACATAAAAAAGAAGACAAAAAAAAAAAATATATCTGGGTTTAGACTTTTTTCAACTTTCAAAAGATTCTTATTGCCGGACCATTGTAGAACCACAATTTGGGCATTTTCGTTGATAACAAGGAACACCTGCTTGATGTGAAACGCTTTTACCGCAATTAGGACATACACAATTGCCTCCTGGTCCTGCCGCATAAGGACCTCCTCCACGGCCTCTACCCCCTCCTTGGGGGGGACCTCTACCGCCACCTCTTCTACTCATAACAACACCTCCATAACTAATTTTTTTATTAATTTGGCTATTAACTAATGGTTTTCAATATGAATAATTATTCACAATTTATAAATTGTTCCGTATGACTTAATCGGTAAAAATGATTCTTAACTCGCCAATTGTCGTTTTATGTTCTGCATATACATCATGGGGGTGGATACTTTCATAACTTTCTACTTTGAATATAATTTGAAATTCATCGTCAAGATTAGGAAAATCTCTTTTAATAAACATTCTTGCCATTTCTCTAATGATATCTTCGGCGAACAAAGGCTTAAGGTGAGCCGTTCGAATTAGCTCTGCTTCTTCGGGTCGTTTTAATACGGATTGTATTTTGCCTGACATGCTCTCTTCAATCACATCAATAAGTTGTATAACATCAATTTCATGGTGATCTAAATCCTTTATTTGAAGGGTAATCGTTCCTTTTGCTCTTTGATTATGAGAAGCGAAAGGGAGAATGTTTAATAATTTTTTGAGATCCTTCTCGGAGATAGTAATATCTTTTCTGGCGTGAATCACTTCCTCGGTATACTCTTGCGACATTTCCTTTGCACAAGGGCAACAACTCATTCCTAAAGCGGTTGCTCCAATAAAATAATTGAAATCAATCTCTCCAGATGGATCCTTTTTCGCATTTGTACATGAACTAATATCATATGATTTCTGAATATTTCCATGTGTATTTTCTCGCATTTGCACAATAATTTCTCCCTCGAGTTTCACCTCAACTTTTGAGGTATAGGGATGGCGATTGAGTAATTTTTTAGCAATTCGGTCACCTACGCGCTCAATAGTAGGGGCAGGTTTGAATATCACTTCATTTATTATTTCTTCAATAGTTTCTGCCGTGCGAGACATATGTATTCCCCTTTGCTCAGCTGGAAGAGAAATTAAAGCTGAGATTTTGGGGTAGAAGGAGTATTTTTTGTTTTCTTGAACAATATCAACCTTTTTTCTTACATTTTTAATGCCTACTTTATCTATGGGTAATTTAAACCCCACCACATCTGAATTTTGGAGATCTTTTTTAAATTGATGCATTGTGTTATATTTTTCGTAAGTTAAATCAAAACTCTATCTACTTTAGTAAAAGATATATTTGTATTAATATTTCAGATTACTTTCCAAAACATTTTTAAGAATCTTTTTAAAATTCTTTATCGTTCTTGATAATCTCAAGAATGCCAAAAACCGAGGAAATAATTTTAATTAAAAGATTATAAAATTAATATGATCAATAATTATTCTAAGACAGAATAGTATCATACATTGAATCATCCCTTAGAACTTTTGGGATCTCTTTTAGTTATTCTTGCAAGGATTAACAAATTATTTGAAAATTAACCACTCTGAGTAAAGTGAACAAGAACTTTTATGCCGACCTATAAATTTGGACTTATTGGGGATAATTTAGACCTCAAACAAAACATTTCTTTTGACATAAATTCTCAAGGAGGGATAATTAATCTTGTCTATGAAGATTGCGAAGACATTATACAATTTAGAACAAGACGAGAAAATTATTTAATGATACCGGGGTTTATAAATTCTCATGTGCATATTGGCGATAGTTTTGCGAAGGAAAAAGGATATAATCAAGACTTGATTGATATTGTAGCACCTCCAAGTGGATTAAAGCATATGTTACTTAGAGACACAGCTTCTAATATCATATTACAAGGCATTCAACAAGCAGCTTTAGAGATGATCTCTAATGGGATTACTTTTTTTATAGATTTTAGAGAAGGGGGAGTTGAGGGCATAAAGATTTTGAAAAGGGCATTATATGAAAATCCTATTAATTATCATATTTATGGAAGGTATAATACTCCCGATGAGATAGAACAAGTATTTAAAAAAGCAAACGGGTTGGGATTGTCAAGTTATAAAAAACTACATGATAGAGTAAAAAATGATGTAAAAACCTTTAAACTTCAGTATAGTAAATTAATAGCCTGCCATCATGCAGAAGTTTCACAAAAACCCACATTATTTAAGAAAATACTGGATGATGGACTCGTTCAAATTATTATCCATGGAACCCATTTATCGAAAGGTGAACTAAAACAATTAAAAGCAGCTCATCTTTCCTTAGTACTCTGTCCAAGAAGTAATGGATATTTTGGTGTGGGATTTCCTCCCATCGTAGATATTTTAGATTTAAAAATTCCGATATGTTTAGGTAGCGACAATATAATGAATAACAGTCCAAATTTATTCGAGGAAATGAGATATCTATACCTTATTTTCAAGGTACTAAATAAAGCGAGGAAAAAACCATCATTATCTGCAAGCGATTTATTAAAAATGAGTACTATTAATGCTGCCCGAAGTTTTAATATCCAAAATCAAGTAGGCTCAATTAAAGAAGGAAAACAGGGGGATTATTTTTTAATAGATCTGAATGAACCAAATTATTATTCCATTGCTTTAGAAAAAGATTTAATATACCCGCTCATCGTGCAAAGGACCCAATCCTCAACTATAAAACAAGTATTTATTCGTGGTGAACTAGTATATGAGCGAATCTAAACGACCATATATAATTTTAAGTGCAGCAATGACGATTGATGGAAAAATAGCTTCCAAGAGCGGAGACTCAGAACTTTCCGATGAGGAGGACTGGCAAGAAGTGCATAAATTGCGTACTAAAGTAGATGCCATCTTGGTTGGAAAAAATACAATTAACGAAAATCCGAAGCTTCATATCAAGTACTATACACATGAAGGATATTATAGAATTGTGTTAGATAGCAACTTAACAATACCTATTTCATCGAATGTAATCACCTATTTACCACATCTCTATCCTACAATTATATGTACCACTGAAAATGTATCTCGAGAGAGAATGAAAAAATATCTAGAAAAGAAGGTAACTATTATAAGAGCGGGAAAAGGAGCTCGCGTTGATTTATTCAAACTCATGGCTAAATTATACGAGAGAGGAATTAAATCTATACTATTGGAGGGTGGCGGAACTGTAAATTGGAGTTTTGTGAAGCATGGTTTAATTGACGAGATACGGTTAACTATTGCTCCTTGGATTGTAGGTGGAAAAGAGGCGATCAATTTAGTGGATGGTGAAGGCTTTGCTTATATGAAGGACTCATTGCAATTTAAACTGGTATCTGTTAAACATCGAGATAATTATGTTACCTTAAAATATAAGAGATGAAATGATAAATAAGAATAAAGAGATTGAAAAGTATAAAGCATTAACATTACGAAGTCTTAAACATAAAGTAAAAGAGCTCAAAAGAGATTTTCTCGAAGAGAAACAAAAAAGTATTACTTACTCCAGAAATTTTACATTATCATTATCTAATTATTGTATTAACAATTGTGGGTATTGCTATTATAAATATACCATTCCTAAGCAAAAAATCTCTAAAAATGTCACACTTCTTGCTATGAAAGATGCAAAGAAACTTATAAAAGAAGGGGTCAAGTATAACTGTAAAGAAGCTTTAATTATGTCTGGTGAACAACCAGAAAGCTTTTCTGAAGTCAAAAAGGAATTAAAATGGAGAGGGCATCAAAATTATCTTGAATATGTCCAAAAAATTTGCAAAGATTTATTGAAAGCCAAGCTCCTGCCTCATACTAATATTGGATATCTATCTTTTGAAGAAATGAGGAGGCTAAAAGCATATAATGCAAGCATGGGACTTATGTTAGAAAGCACCAGTGATACATTATTTGGGAAAGGAGGAGTTCATGAATTTTCACCGGGAAAAAGACCAGAAAAAAGAATAGAACATATTAAAAATGCGGGAAAATTAAAAATTCCTTTTACCTCAGGATTATTACTAGGGATTGGAGAATCATTTGATGATTGCATCCGAGATTTATTTCTTTTAAAAGGTCTCCACGAACAATATGGTCATCTTCAAGAGATCATTATTCAAAACTTTGAATATAAAAAAGGAATATCCTATATCCCACAAAAACCACTTATTATGGAAAATATGTTAAAAATCGTAGGAGTAGCAAAATTGATATTTCAAGAGGAACTTGCTATTCAAGTACCCCCCAATCTAATACGCGGCTACGAAGAACATTTTCTTAAGATGGGAATAGATGATTTAGGGGGCATCTCTCCTTTCACACAAGATTTCATTAATCCAGAAAAGGAATGGCCAAAAATAACTTATTTAAGAACCCTCCTTGCAAAAAATGGGTATGTCTTAAAGGAGAGATTTCCGATATATAAAAGATTTATAAAAAAGAAGGGTTTCTGTCCTAAAAATATTCAAAAGATAGTTAATTCCTATAATCATTTAATATAGGAACGTCATTCAATAATTTCTATACTTCCTGTAGTCCCATTAACTCTCACTAGGGTACCATTTTTTATCTTCTTAAGGTTCTCAAAACTAATCTGATCAACAATTGGAAATTGAATATCAAAAAAAATATCTGCAGCTACTGCACCAGAGCTCATCAAAGGCTCCCCTCTTTCACAAACTATAGCTCTAGGTCCAATTCCCCGATGTATTGTTTCAAGTAACACGAAACCCAATGTTGTTGTTCCGATCGGGTAAGGAAAAATTAATACTTTATCTCTTACATCTTTCCTATAAAGTTCGTGAGTTCTATCAGCGACTTTTAGCTTTTTGCTAAACTGGATTAAGGGAAACGTAAATGCTGCGGAGATGCTAAAGGGTTGTGATGTGATAAGTGCCTCACCTTCTGCAATTCCATCACTTAACCCTCTTCCTTTTAAAATCTTACTCATTTTCATCGCCCTCCGTTGCGATTTTAATACAATCCTCTATACTTCTGTATGTTGCATTACTATAGAAGCATGTTTTTGCTGAATTTGTGGTTAATGGTCTGGGTAATGCAGTTAATAGAGGACAAAGAGAAGTTAAATGTGCTCCTGAATTTATTAAAATCTTTTTATATTCTGAATTTAGGATTAAATTCTTTACTTCATTATTTGTGCAAATCCAAAAATTTATCCCTTCAGAAATTCTCTTACCTTTCAGTTTCTCAATTAATTCTAGAACTTCTTGCTTACTCAATTGAGGGCATCCAATTGAAATGTTATTCGGTCCTTTATTCCATTCAGTGCTATATTTTTCTCGAATATCCTTAATATTATCTAGTGTAATATCTACTATTTCTTCGGGCTTATCATTTTGAAATGCTTCCTCGTAATTCTTTGCTTCCGGAGTTTTTCCAATTACGTGAATTAATGCAACTGCTCCAGTAGACGCTGAAGCAGCTCCTAAATTTTTTACATAATCATATGAGATAGTCTCAAGACCTTCAATTACGGGCACTTTAGCTCCCGCAATTTCCCCAATTAATAAACCTATTGATGTTAGATTAAACAAATTCGTTTTATCAATATCCGCAGATAATCGAAAGAGGATTTTTCCTTTTCTATTTTCTGTCCGAAGTAATCCATGATAAGATGTTTTTCCAAGAATAGCACAAGCAATATCTACCAGACCCCCTTCTCGATTCGAGCGGGCACCCAATACGGAATTAAGATAAATCACTGCTGAGGATTCGGACCAAGCACAATAATCTCCAAAATTTGGTTTGTTGTCAATTAAATATGGAGTACAAGTAAATCCATGAACTCCGATCTTAGTTAAATCTGCCATCATCTGTTCATGAAGAGTAAACATAGGATATACCATGCTTAATTCTTCGCTGTAATCCATATCAATGATAGGATCAGCGGTAGTTCTTACTTTCACTTGTAATTCCGCTTCAGCAATTTCATGAAGAACTTTCGCTGCGGCGTTCACAAAATTCAGTCCAAAATTTAGTACTGTATGGGCAGAGGTGATATTTACTAATTGTTCCGCCCCAAAAGAATCGCCTAATTTGACAAGAAGCTTCATTAATTTTGAAGGCATTTCACCTTTCGTTCCATTGAGAATTTCTTCTTCTTCTCTTGTAAGATACATTTTCTAATTTACAATATACTTAAGTTGTGCGTTTTTTATTTTTTAAGTTTTCTATTTTTAAGTTTTCTTTACCCGACAGCAGTCAAAATATGAG
>SHMU01000126.1 GCA_008080765.1 Promethearchaeota archaeon
AGACGAATAATGTGGGATTAAAATATAAAGGTGATTAAAGATTTAGAAAAAACAAGGTAAATTAAAAATTATCATAAAAAGAGTAAAAGAAAAAATATATAAGATGAGATCGCTTTCTATTAGTGAGTTAAAGGGAGATATTCAACAATGGATTAACATGGTTCTTACTACCGCCAAAGCGGATGGAGTAATAATTGGGCTAAGCGGAGGTATTGATAGTGCTGTGACCGCTTCCTTATGTGTTAATTCTTTAGGAAAAGAAAGCGTCCTAGGAGTAAGCCTTCCTTGTCAATCGAATAGAGAGGATATAAAAGACGCAAGGTTAATTGCAGAAAAACTTGAGATTACATTTATAATAATGGATGTATCTTCTGTTTTTGAAATGTTTGAAAAAACCATAATTAAAAAAATAGAAAAGAGTCCCTTAAATTCGAAGCTAACAGAAGTGAATACGTGGAGGGATAATGTTCTAGCATTAGCAAACATTAAGCCAAGGTTAAGAATGACTACATTATATTATATTGGACAATCATTAGGATTATATTTAGTAGCGGGAACTGGAAACAGGACAGAAATAGCAATAGGCTATTTTACCAAATATGGTGATGGTGGTGTGGATTTCGAGCCTATAGGAGACCTATATAAATGCGAAGTAAGAGCGTTAGCTAAGGAACTTGAGGTGCCAAAAAAAATAATAGAAAGAGCACCTTCTGCGGGCTTATGGAAAGGACAAACGGATGAAGGAGAGATTGGAATGACATATGATGAAATGGATGAAATTATCTACAGAATTGATTATAATTTAGATCTCAGCGATTTAAATAAGGAAAACGTCAAAAAAGTTCGATATATGATGCAGAGCTCATCTCATAAAAAAAAGATGCCACCTATATTTAAAGTATCTTAATGCTAAAGGGAATTTCTTACTAGTAGAAACTTTTTTTGGTTGAACTACCAGCACTTGAAAGAGCTTGATTCTTGATTAGACGAGCATTATGCCAGGAGGCGTCCTGTACGATCTCCACGGGCATTACTTCCCGCAGTCCCTACAGTAGAGATGAACTTGGATCCCATTCATCATAACACAAAAGGTATTCTTGTGGAATAAGAGCTGAGAAGAATTTGATTTATTAATTTATGCAATATAATTCAAAACATAAAAGGAGCGTGCTTTCTTTTGCTTTTGGAATAAAAAATTACAAAATGCAATTAAAATATAATTATAAAAAATTATGAGATTTTTTTCATAGATTAATAATAGCAAGTAACGAAGAAAGAAATTAAATAGATTTAATGATACCTCTTAATTCAGATATTCTACTGGTGATTTTTTTTAAGCCACCTTGTAATTTTTGGACTTGATTTTTAAATTCCAATTCATCTATACTTCCCTTTTCATATCTGTTTTCTAGTTTATTTACGGTCTTTTCTAAGGAATATCGTTTACCTTCTAAAGCAATAAGCTCTTGATAGAGTAAATCCTTATCTCTGGGCAATTCTTCTACATTAATTTGAGAGATTTCCTCTATATAGTTCTCTTCTACTAAAGATTCTGCCGTACTCTCTTCATTTATCGTACTACTAGAGCTTTTTGATTTCTTCATCGATTTTAATTTTACATCCTTCCGATCTTTATGATCTATTTCATCCTTTTGAGTAATTGACGAAAAAACATTATAGAGTTCCGATGCAGAGGATCTAGCATCTTTGGGCGTACTTTCTTGGACTTCTACTTGAGCAAAAGGTTCCATAGATTTTGCTTTTTTAACTTGTTCTGTTTGAGCATTTTTTGAAATGGTTTCTTCTGTTATGATGGAGATGGAAGGTTTCATTTTTGTGGTATCAGAAGGGATTTCTTTAGATTCCGTTTTTGCTGTTTGTTTTGATTCTACTTCTTCATTGCTCTGAGAAGTGTTTATCTTATCGGATTCCTTTTCTTCGGGGGATGGTTCTGTTATCTCTTTTGATTTCTCTGGTGGTGGTGGAGGGATAGGTTCTATAAATTCTTGCTCACTTGAAGCAGAAGGAGTTTTGGATTGATCTGGCGCCTTTGTGTCTTTCATAGGGATTTCGGAAAGTTCTTGATCATCAATTTCAATTTCAGCACGTTTAGTACTTATTTCTTCCTTTAAGATATCCTTCATTTGTGTAATAATATCATCAGATTTTTCAGATTCTACAGCCGATGCATCTTCAATCTCTAATGAACTTTCAATATCTAAGGATTCTAAAGATGGTTTTTCAGGAGGTTTTCCTCCTTCTAAACTTAAACTTTCCTCACTAGCCATCTCGTCTGTTTGCAATGCATGATCAAAGAGGTCTCTTTTCAAGTCCTCAACAGTTATCTTTTTTATTTTCTTTTTTGAGTCTACTTGTTTTATTTTTGTGGGCTCTTCTTCTTTATTCTTTTCTTGTTCCTTATCAGGTATTTCAAATTTAGGTATTTCTACCTTTAATGGGGGTAATCTCGATTTTAATTTTGATTGTGGTTTCGGTTTTTGTTCCGATTCTCGCTTAGGAGATGAAGTTAATTCTTTTTCAACCTCTATACTCTCTTTTTGTGGCTTTTGTTCAAGTTCAGATAATTTAGCGTCTTTTTTAACTAATTGTTGTTGAAGATTATTGATTTTTTCTTCTAAACTACTAATTTGTCCCTTAAATTCCTCTGTTACTTTAGAAATGATGTCTGAAATATCTGGGGGGGAAGTGCTTGAATCTGTTTGTTCCACGGACATTTCCCCATCACCCATTTCCTCTTCTTGGGCCTTATTTTTTTCCTCGTCGGTTTGTATTGATGCTTTAGAAGAAGATCTATCTTCTTCTACTTCTAATAGTTTTTTTATATCTTGAGGAATAGAGGTCTCAATAAACCAATGATCTAATGTATCCCATTTGGCTAACTTTTGCAAAATCTCTTCTATGAATGAAATTTGATCTTGATAATCTTGTGTTTGCTTTAATTCTTCCAATTTCTCAATAAGTACTTTTCGAGCCTCAATCTCATCGTCCGGAGTGGGCTCTTCTTCTGTTAAAAAGTAGTAAAGATCTTTAATTTCTTTAACAATTGAAGCAGATTTCTTTTCTTCACTCATAATCCTTCACTTCTAAAATAATGATAGTGATATTGGTATTTCAATATATCCTTTTTATTATAATAATGAATTCTAGCTAATTTATTTTTAGGTTATAGCATAAAATTAATAATCTTTGTGGAAAAGTGCTATTACTTCGGGTCAATTACCCCGGCCTTGAAAGGCGGGGCTTCCGTGCCGATCCTATGGTGAAAAAGAAGATAAGAAGAGCCTTATAAGAAGAGTCTTTTGAAGGAAAAAGTTTTTTATTTGAAGGTAATAGGTTTTTTACATAAAATAGATACTACTAGAAAGCACTTCCACACTAAGAGCGGGTCAAGTTTCACACTAATCTAGACTCTTCTACCTCTGTGTCCCCCTTTCCTTCGACAATGGTCATGAGATTTGGGGGTAACCTCTTCAATTCTGCCCACACTCAATCCTGATCGAGCAAGAGCGCGGATACATGCTTGAGCACCAGGGCCAGGGGTTTGGGATTTATTTCCACCGGGAGCTCTTACCTTAATATGTATTTGGTTGATACCTAAGCCTTTTAGCACGCTTGCGATTCGAAATCCACATTGCATTCCTGCATATGGATTTGATTCGTCCCGATCTGCTTTTACGACCATACCACCGCTGCATTTTGCAAAAGTTTCCGCGCCGCTTATATCAGTAGCTGTTACGATGGTGTTATTAAAGCTAGAGTATATATGAACTATTGCTTCTTTCATTCTTTATAAAAGTATTTCTCAGATATATTTTAAATTATGAAGATAAGTATTGTGAAATTTAATAATCTTTTTATTTCGGATTTTAAGAGTGCCTTTCATTAGAAAAGTTTAAATTTTGGTAAAAATAACTTTATAATCAATATTATAAATTTTAATAAATAAATCAAAAGGGTGTAATTATGTCGTATAATTCTCCAGATAAAAAAACTGTTCTTATTTCTTTTATTTTAACCATAGCTGGTTTAGTTCTTTTATTCTTTTGCATTCTCGGTACAACAAGAACCGCTCTTGGTCAAGGTGGAAACTTAATCCTCATCTTTGACTTGGTTGAGATTCTTGGATTTTTAGGAATAGGATTGATTGTGATAGCATGGATATACTTGTTCCTTGGTATTACTAGTAGTTGAAGGTGAGAACTTACCTATCAAATCAATTCCCCAAATTCAAACCAAATATTTCAGAAATATCTAATTTTTTTTAATAAATTTAGGCAATCACCAAATAAGTTGTAATGACTCATTTTTCTTTTCCACGTGATGTTTTCATTATAGAATGATACCTTCTTTGTCACTCAAGAAATTAATTCCTTTGGTTTAAATTGATAATTCAAATGATGAACATTTAAGCGATATAGAGTTTTCTTAATAACATTTTGGAACTTTTTCATTTTTTATTTTTCCATTTCTTAACATCCTTTTTTAATTCTCTAAACCAAGGTGGTACTCATGGAATTATTATATGATTTGGTCTCAACATCTGAAAAAGAGAGCATCATTCTTGATTAGCAATATATAGGTTCCCCTTTTTCCCTCTTTTTTCTTGCTTTCATATAACCAGCTTTTTCATGTGACTAGAGAAGTAATCCATTTTTTTGTCTCATGGTTATATGTGTTTATTTAGGACCGCTTCTCCCTGCAATTCAGGGAAGGGAGTGTTTCGCCACTTGTATTTACTTGCAAGAATACATTAAAGAAAAGATTCTTCAAAACGAGAATATGTTAAGAAAAATTAGGTAGTGATCTACTGAATTTAAAAAGTAAGAAATGATTGTACCTTAATGGAAATAAGTGTCTTGCTTACGCATTTGCAAAAGGACTGGTTGGAGCAAATGTGATTTTTTCCTCTTCTTCTTTGCGAACAAGATGAGAGGGAGAATCTATTCTTTTGTCACCAACTTGGATATGTTTATGCACGATTAATTGTCGAGAGTGATACATACTTTTTGCCAATCCATGCTCAAACACCAAGGTTTGAAGCCTTCTTCGAAGCACATCTTCTACAGTTAATTGAAGCACATCTTCAAAGGTAGAATCAGTACCTAAAATGCCCAAGCGAATCAATTTTTGTATTAATACTTGTTGCACTTGTTTAGCCCTCTCAGCAGGAAGTGTGCGGGATTGTCTTGCAAGTTCTCTCCATCTTCCCAGCATTGATCTCATCTTCCAAAATTCCCTCTTATTTCGTAGGCCATACTTTCCAATAAACTCAAGCTCTTCTAAAATTCGGTCTTTCTGGTAAGGATGTTTAGGTTTTTTGAATTTTTTCTTTAGGCGTCTAGGATCTCCCATGAATGTTTATCCCTCTTTTTTCTTTTTCTTCTGTTGAGATCTTAATTTCTTTCTCACGACCCCAATTACCAAGCCATGACGACCAGTACTTTTTGTTCTTTGACCACGCACTTTTAAGCCAAATTGATGTCGAACTCCTTTATAACTTCTTATTCGTTTCATTCTATCTATATCTCTTTTAACGCTGATTTCTAACTGGTTACCCAGTAGATGAAGATCTTCTCCTGTTCGTAAATCCTTTCTTCTATTAATTAAGAATGAAGGAATACCACTTTCAATTGGATTCATGATTATATCTTCAAGTTGAGAAACTTCCTTCTCAGAAAGTGCTCCGATTCGCTTATGGGGATCAATGTTAACGGTATTTACAACTGCTTGAGCGAATCGTCGACCTACCCCTTTAATCTGAGTTAGACCGTATTCAATCTTTGCATTTCCATCTATTCTTGTGCGTAAATTCCGAAAAAATACTTGTTCCTTAAAATTGGCAGGGCGTATTGGTGTTTGACTCATATTTAAATACCTTTAAACAACTAAAACAAATATATTGTTTATTTTAAGATTGCTTTAAATATTAATTTTTTGATTTCCCTCTTAAAATCTCATTTTACAGAATTCCCAAAATTAAAAAAATTTCGATCTTTTTTCATCTAAAAAAGCTAAATAAAATAAAGTGTATATAAAATAAAGTGTATTATGCAAAAACGATTAAAATCTATTGACATTTTTCGAGGATTTGATATTGCGTTTATGATTTTTTTACATATGTCCATTTGGGGTCGAAAATTTGGTTCCAATATATACTTTGATTTGATTGTCAATCTTATTGATGGAATTGGTGCGGAAGGCTTTGTATTTATTTCAGGATTAAGTCTGTGCTTGTCATATCGTAATCAAATGCTAACAATTCCCGGTAAAAAATCTTTAGAATATAAAAAATTTCGGCTAATGCATTTTATGCGGGCTTTTCTGCTATTTTTCCTGGGATTTATTCAATATAATTTATTATTAACAATTACTTGGGGTTCTTTAGAATATTTATGGGTATGGAATATATTTCAAACGCTTGCTTTTTGTATGTGGATGATTTGGCCTTTATTAAAAGCTAACAAAATTATTAAAATTGGCAGTGCAATCATCTTTCTGGGGTTATATCAATTATTATTAATGCTAACCAACCAAAATGGACCAATTTATTATATTTTGTATAATGGATTTTTATTCTCACCTATATTAGGATACTTTCCGTTCTTTATATTTGGTACGCTTATGGGAGATATTATTTATGAAAATGTACTTCAAGAAGAAACCATGATATCAAATCGGGCGTTTTTTAAGAAATTCTCTATCCCACTTTTAATTCTTGGTGGTTTAACGATTGTAATTATATTTTCAATTGATTGGGAGTGTGTTCTGGAAGGAAATTCCATTTGTTGGCTAATTTATTCATGTGGCATTCAGTTTGTTGTGTTTAATATATTATTTATGGCGGAAAAATCACATTATTTTGAATTCAAGAGAGATTACAGATTCTTCTTTTATTTTTCCTATTATTCACTTACAGTTTTTGTAGTTCATAGTGTTGTTTTTTCATATTTAATCGGTCTGGTAAGTTATGAATTTTTTCTATTTAAATATTTCATTAGTTATTTTGCCCTTATTATTGGGTTTTTTATAGTCTTAAAATTTGCTTATAAAAAATATGGTAAGAAGGTTTCTTTGAAATATTGGATGTCTCAGTTAGCTCGCTATCTGGTTTTAAAATTCATGAAAGAGCAATCAATTATAATTGAGGATTAGATTTTATAACTTTATGTGATATAAGATTATTTATTATGTTAATTATACATTTTTAATTATTTGGATTAAGATAGAAATTAGCAGACTAAAATGTAAATCAAATAGGAGAGAAAGAGGTTCAATAAATTGGAACCTTATCTTCTCTTTCTAATTTTTCATTAATATATTTGATGCTTTTCTTTTTCTTTCCAGCCGCAATTTTCTTAAGCAGCCCAATACCCGGTTTTACCTCTGAAATGGGTTTTGCTTCAATTAGATCATTCTTTACTAAGTCGTTGAATAATTCTTTTCCCTTGGGGGTTCTTATTAGAACACAATTCCAGCCGGAGGGTGCGCCAATTGATCCCACAGAGATGTCGGCAGATTCTGAGGTGAGATCATAACATACTTCACAGTCTTCTCTAGCCAAATGATTTATCTCTTTAATTGGAATACTTAATTCTTCATTATTAGTGGTATAAATGATAAATTTTCCCTTATTGATATCCGTTTTTCTTACATCATCCACATGAACATTAAGCATCTCACAAATTTTTAAAAAACCATTTTCATAGCCAAATGATTCCATACAATAAATACCTATGCGGTATTGGACAGCCTGCAGCGAAGGAAGATTTATGTCATAGATTCGGGACTTTAATAGCGCTTGCATCATGCAAGGAACTCCCACAACTGCGATTCTTTTATCAATTTGAGTATTCAATTCACTTAACAACTTTAAATTAGGATTGTTTACATATTTTGTTCCCGCAGCATTTATAATATCATCTTTATTTTGAATAAGAACTGGCTCCGGACACCAAGGTTTATCCCCTATTTTTGCCCCTATAGCAAAATCAATCTCACCAGTATTGAAAAGATGCAAGAGACATGTACTTGAGATACCTCCATCTTGACATACTTCTCTAATCTCCTTTATTTTTGTCCTTGCTGAATAAGCCTCTAAAAAATGTCCTATTTGCTCGTATTTTTTCAATTTAGAATCATCTTCTTGATAAAGATTGAGAATATTTACTGGTAAAAATGAACGAGGGCATACTAAATAGCAGAGACCGCATCTAATGCATTTATCTTCATCGATTTCACCATGTCCATTTTGAATAGTAATGCAATCCATTGGACAAATTCCTGCACATAACCCACAGCCCGAACAAATTTTTGAATTAAAAATAATTTTTACAGGTTCGTAAATAGGTCTTATCGTAGAAGGAGACGTATTTCGAATAGTAATAAGAAGATCGGTATATTCTTGAGACCTATCTTCAGAACCATCTTCTTGTTCAGTAAACTCATAAATCTCTTTGATTGAGATCAAGCCTTCAGCCTCCAATAATTTCAATAAGCTATGAGTTTTTTTATACTCTACATTATGGTCTTCGCTAAATTGTTGAATAATTGAAATCCCTTTTTCATGATGCTTCTTCAGATAATCAAATAATTGAAATTTAACCTTCTCCTCGTCTATCATTTTAAAGAGGATCGAGAAGTATTGCTGTTCGGTATATACACCGGCATTAATTATATCTTCTTTAGCATCAATGAATGATCTTACTCGATATGAGTCTAAAGCTTCTGAAACATTCTTAAGAAAGTCCCAAGTAAATTCTACTTGCTGATTCATACGAAATATTTTATTTTATATTGTTATATTAATAAAGATTAAAAAATTATTATACCGAATCCCTTTGCAAAGGATGTCATCTTATATCTATAATTTACATATAAGATTCATTCATTTCGGTTTTTTTTGGTAATGGGGGGAGTTTATGTATAATTTTTGATATGTCTTCAACAGATTGTACAAAATTCTCAACTTCCGCAGCGGAACAGAAATATTGCTGAACTCGGTCTTCAGAAATTCCAATATGTTTTAGAATCTTGCGCAGCATAATAAGATGTTCATTTGCAATTAGATTTCCATTTCCGTAATCGCATTCTCCCTTCTTTCAAGAGATAATCGCTACACCATCTGCGCCATGAAGAAAGCATTGAAAAATCAAATGAATACCAATTCTTCCTGTGCATCTCACTCTGACAAGATGAAAATCTGTACTATAAGATTTTCTCGTTGTTCCCGTTAAATCCGCTGCAGAATATCCTCATTTTTCGCAGCCAAATGCGATAATCGTTCTTTTTGAATTAGTTTTATTAGTTGTCATATGTTCCCATCCTTTCTTGTTTATTTTTCTATTTTTGTTTCAACTGATTCTAATTGAATGGTTTCGACCATCCCAATTCCTTTGATTTCTTGTTCAAGCTGGTGATCACGATAATATTTTAAATCGATTGCTTTAGCAGGACACACAGTCACGCATACACCGCATCCTTTACACTTTAACTCATCAACAGTAGCAATTTCATTTGCATTAACCTTAATGGCTTCATAAAAGCACGTTTTTTCACAGCGATGACATCCCATACATAAGTCTTCTTTAACTTCTGCAATCACCAATTCTTGTTGAATGGTGTCATTTGACAGTAATGTAGACGCTTTACTTGCAGCAGCCAATGCAGTAGATACTGAATAAGGTATATTTTTAGGACCGGCGGCACATCCGCAAATATAAATACCCATATCTTTTGTTTCTTGAGGTTTTAAACATCCATGTACTTCTGTGAGAAAATTTGCAGGCCCTCTTTCCAATCCCATAATTTGAACCATTTCACTGGTTCCTTTGGAAGGAATTATTCCTGTGGAAAGCACCAATAAATCTACATCCAAATGTGAAACTTGGTCAAGCATTGAATTATCGTAAAACAATCTCATTGTTCCATCTTCCTTTAATTTAATATCTCCTGGTTTCCCCTTGATAAATGTAATGTTAGCTTCACGGATTTTTCTGTAATATTCTTCATTTCCTTTATCAGGAGAGCGAATATCAATATAGAAAATTACTATCTCCATTTCTGGATATTCTTGTTTTAATAATTGGGCGTTCTTTAATGCTACATTGCAGCATACTCCCGAGCAGTATCTGTTCCCTCGTAGTGTTCTGGAGCCGACACACTGAATCATTGCAACAGTTTTTGGTTTTTTACCATCAGAAATTTTGTATACATGTCCCTCTGTTGGTCCTATGGGACTAAGCATCCTTTCTAATTCAATTTGAGTAATTACATCGGGATAAATTCCATATTTATATTCATTTGTTTTCCAGATAGGATATTCATCCCAACCAGTTGCAATAATGACAGAGCCAACTTTAATATCAACGAATTCTGGTTCTTGATCAAGATTAATGGCCTCAGCGGGACAATTTCGCATGCAATTTTTACATTCAATGCACACATCTCTATCAATTACAGCCAACTTAGGTACTGCTTGCGGAAAAGGAATGTAAATTGCCCCTCGTTCACCGATACCCCTATCAAATTCATTTGGTGTTTTGATGGGGCATTTAGTCGTACATAAACCGCAACCAGTGCATTTATCCTCATCTATAAATCGCGGTTTCTTTTTGAGGCGTACATTATAATTGCCCGTAATTCCGCTAAATTCTACTATCTCGCTGTAGGTCATTAAATTAATATTGGGATGCTTTGAGGTATTGACCATAATTGGGGCAAGCACTCATATACCGCAGTCGTCTGTAGGAAAAATTCTGTCTAACTGAGCCATTTTTCCTCCTATGGTAGCTTCTTTTTCTACGAGATATACCTTTATCCCTTGATTTGCCAGATCTAAAGCGGCATTCATTCCAGCAATCCCTGCTCCTATGATAAGAACAGAATGTTCAATAGGAATTTCTTTTCTGGGAACCGATTCTAATTCCCGAGCACGATTTATTCCTGCTAAAACCAATCGTTTAGCTTTTTCTGTAGCTTTTTCTTTATTATCAGAATGTACAAAGGAACATTGTTCTCGCAAATTTACCATTTGAAAATAATATGGGCTTAATCCCGCTTCAGTTAATACTGCTCGATAGGTAGGTTCATGAATCTTTGGGGTACAGGCTGCGACGACGATTCTGTTTAATCTCAATTCTAGAATATCATTTTTAATAATTTGCTGACCAGGATCGCTACACGTGAACTTATTCAACCTTGCCACAAAAACATCGGGTTGCTTTTCAGCAAAATTTTTTATTGCTTCGCAATCAACTGTTGCTCCGATATTAACACCTCACTCGCATACATATACTCCGATTTTAATAATATCCTTGGTCTGTTTAGCAGACATTGTCTCAATCTTTTTTTGATTGTTATTTTTTTATTTTTATTTTACTTTATTTATATATATCAAATCTCCTTTTTTTAGAGAATCTTTTTTTCTTATTATTTTTTCTTATTTACAATAATAGCTTACAAGAAAAGGTATATATATTGATCAAGAAGGATCATTATTTTTGTGATAAATTAACAACTCATTTACATCTGAAAAAGAGTTGTGCATTTTAAATGGATAAAAGAGCTTTTGAAAACCTTTATTTCCCTCTCATTAAATTTTTTATTATTTAGATATTTTTTTATATATGAATGATGTGGATAAAGAAAAAATTGAAGCCTTTGCTAACGAATTTATGGCAGAAGAAGGATTAAAGGGGAAAGGGCGCCGTTTGAAAATAATGAAGATTATTGAATCTGTAGGTTTTGATAAACGGAAAGTTAAGACAGCATTATTAAGGAGCACTATTAAAAGTAGAATTACTCATGAATAAAGAATAAAGTATTCATAGTAATATTAATTAAATTGTCTTGATTTTTTAATCACTAATGAGTACTATAAAGTATTAAAATGAGAGTGAACTACCCACCCCTAAAGGGATGGGCTTCGTGTCAACACGAACGCCCTAGTTTACCAAACTGAGCGTGGAGAAATCCCGCTACGATGGAGTGGTCATGACACCTTCGGTTGACGCACCAGACCGTTGCCCTGTCTCCCGCTATCATGGTACTCCGTAGGGTAGGAGTGATAGCATTGGGAAGAAAAAGCCTTTCCATCATTGTCGAGGTGAAGCCGTACGTC
>SHMU01000127.1 GCA_008080765.1 Promethearchaeota archaeon
TCTTTTTCTCCGATGATCTGTATCTGTGCCGTCTTACAAAACTTCATTAGAACTCAACCTTATAATGATAATGATAACGCACGTATTTAAATCTTGTCACCTAATACTATCTAACGGCACTTCCTCCCCGCCCTAAAGGACGGGGCTTCCGTGCCGATCCTTTGTGAAAAAAAAAGGTTAAAAATCATCATCTTCACTTGTGAGCTTTTTTACACCCGTTGCCAAAGAACTGACATTAAAAAGTTTCCAATAACCATCTTTATTTTTTTTGAGATGGACGGGGCTTGCAAAGTCTTTTCCCCCACTTTGTACGAATATTTTAGACTCTTTTTTTCCTCTCTTAGATTGTTTGGAATCCACATGGACTTTATTGTCGTAGGAATAGGTATATTCATTATCTGGAGTACCTCCCAGATAGGATCCTGCAACATTTTTATCAAATTGAGATTTGAGGTAATATCGTACCCTTGAGTCTATTTTATTTTTGGGGAGGGTCATTTCAATCATTTTTTCTGCGTCTTTATTACCCTCTAAATATTCCAATATACCTATGAGGAAACACTTTATGGTACCTTCTTCTGTGGTTCCTAGTTCATTCCATTTTGCTTCAAATTCTGCTAACTTCATATTGTTTTACCTTTTTTGTTATAGAATTATTGGTAGAAGTAATATTAAAACTATTCTTTTTTGGGGGGGTTGATCTATGATTTCAAAATTGCTCGAATTTTTAGTTGTTGGAGGACTAGATATTGAAATACATATGTTTTAAATTCTTTCTACATTCTTGAAAATTCTTAAAGCTTGCAGTAAGGCGATGAATACATATTATTTCTCTAAGTAATAATTTCAATATATAGTAGAAACCTATCTATTTAAACAATGGTCAGTTGGGATGTGTTATTATAATTCTATGATGCATTGCATCTTAGTTTTATAGGATCATGGTTTCTTGTATTTAACTGATAAAATGATGATAAAATGATGATAAAATGTATTTTTGCAATGTGTCTAATCTTATGATAGAAACTTAGATTTAGAATTTTCTTGAAAGGATTTATGAAATTATAAACATTTAAATCAGCAGTTTAATGAGCTTTCTGGTTCCTATTTCTAACCTAATAATTAATTAATCTCATAATCGCTTTTTTCATTTAAGTACTAAAAATCATTTCAATCTTTTGCGGGAAGCCAATTCGTTTCCGAGATAAGCACCTCCCAGCGATGCAATAATAACAAACGGTAAGAACGATATGATGGGATAAATCAATATTTGCTGTACGGAAAGTAATAGAGCAAGAACAATGATGATAAAATAGACTACTGCATTAATGATGCTTACCCTTAGATCTAATAAAATATAGCCCGATATGAAGTTTGCCAGTCCAAATACGACAATTAATTCAAGAAATAACGCTAATACTAAAATTGGTATTGTTTGTGTAATGAATTCATAAGGTGTGAAATAGAGGGGGATATTTGTAAATATTAAATCTCTTGAGACCCATATGTTTAGGAGTGTGAGCACAGCTCCAACTCCAATAAGTACAATTATGGAAATAATGAAGCGGAAGAGTAATGTAGATCCTCCTCTCCATTGTAAATTCTCTTTTAGAATTCCCTCCATTATTTCCCGATTTTTGGGAAGGTTGAGATCATATTCCGGAGAGAATTCGTCAATAAATCCTGTGAGGATATTGGTGAGTATTTTTTTAACTAACCGATTATTATCGCCAACACTCACAATAGCTGCAGTGAATATATTTTCTTGGGCATTCAATTCGAAGATGACTTTATTTTCCTGTCCAAGATCAACGAAATCTACAACACTTTCTAACCCTTCTCGGCTAAAATTTACTACAGAACTAAAAAATCCATATAACAAATTTTCGTCAAATTTTAAATCTGTGAAGTTTTTAGCATAGAGCAACAATCCGTTTCGTCTTAAGATATAAAGAGCCTTAATCATATTATTCACCTTTTAATTAACATTAACAATAACATTAACATTAAAATTAAACATTCTCCTTTTAAGTTAAATTAATTTTTTGTTGTTCTTGTTGAATTTTAAAATATTTTATATAATCATTTAAATTGGCTTTTTTTCGTTCGAAATTAAGCAATTCTGGACCAAGAATATGAATTATTTGTTTTATGATGGTTTTAGAATCGATTTTCGGAAACATTTTGTATTTTTCATTATGTCTCTCTTCAATAATAATTGCCTGCACACTAAATAATTGTTTTAACGTATCAGTAGTAGGATAATTTAATTCTATGGTAATAATTTCTCCTTGCTGAGGGATTTGGGTTATCAAATCTTCAACTCTTCCTACATCAACTTTCTTATCGGTGATAGTAATAATTTTATCACATTGTTCTACAAATTCTTCAGGTGCTTCTATTAAGAAAATTGTATGAAATTCTTTTTTAATGTTATCAATTTCATTCTTAAATTCTTTGAATTGTAATCTATCAAATAGTCCTTCAGGAATAGAAAACATGATAATATCGGCTTTTTGGACTAATGCTCGTGCAATTGAAAATCGTAAAAAGTCAATGGGTTTCAATTCATCTACCTTTTTATTCTTCTTGTAGTTTAATGCGGTCAGTTTCAAGAGATTGGATAAAAAATTTCGTTTTTGCATAATTTTCTTAAAATAAGTAATAACCTTCCAAACCGCACCTTGAGAAATGAGCTCATCTATGATCGTGGTCAGACCCGCCTCAATCAGCCTTGCTTGAAGCTCTTCGTCATCAAGGGGCTTTTCAAGGCTCAGCTCAAGATTATATGTTATGGCATTCTTTACTTTCAGTTGAGCGATTTTCGAATCGATGGGTTTAGGTAACACAAAAATCTTGGCTTGATCTTCCTTGGTAAGTAGTTGTGCAAATTTTCCAAAAATTTTTATCGTTCCTGAGAACTTCTGGGATGTTCCAGCAATTGAATTGAAAAGGGTGACTATATTGACTTTTTCGATGAATTCGGGATTGGATGTATTAAAGAGGATTCCTACTGATTGTCCCCGATGAGCAACTAAGGATAAATGTTGAATTAAATCGCCTGCTTTTATGTTCTCTAAGAGAAGGATTTGATAATTTTTGAAATAATCCACAAGTTTGAGTCGTTTAAGGATGACATCTATTAAATGATCGATTAAATCTGCGATATGAGGTGCCGCGTGATCATCCCACTGCTGTAATTCTTCAAATTCTAAAAACTCTTCAAGTTTTATAATCTTGGAAAGGCGTTTAGAGAAGTAAAAGAGGGGTTTTAACGGATACTTTTCAAAATCGACCTCTAACTCTGTAGAAAACCCCGGAAAATAAAGAATAACGGTTCTGTAATATGGATTATTATTTATGGGATAATTTTCAAATTTTTTGTCAATGAGCTCCACCTCATAATCTAAGTTACTAAGATGAAATTGAAATTCTTCTGTTATCAATTTATCAATTCGTTTTACGATCTTACTCGGACTAATAATATCATCATCATCAAAATCAGGATCAATTAATATATCATTAAAATCGACTTGGGTTTCAATAGGGGTGTAGATCTCTAAAATAGTGGCCCCTTTCTCCAATACATCCGTATTTGGAAAAAACAAAATTTCGATATAACTCTTTTTATAATCCAAATTTAAAATCGTTGCGAGCCCGAAGGTATCTTTTTTATAGATCATCCAATAGTTTTCCGAATAGCGTATAACTTCATTAATTTTTTCTCGAATTGTTTCAATCTCTTGTTTTCGTGTGTTTATATTATTCAATCTGCGGTACCTCCATTGCTTTATATCTGAAATATTCTTCCATCTTACTTTCAGACTGTTTTATACCAAGAATAGAATCTTGTCCAAATTCCTCTTCGATCTTCCTTCGTAAGATTAGTTTAGAAAGATCTGATAATAATACATAATCTGTGCCCACTTTGTTTTCAAGTGCTTTTTCAATCCCTTCAATAGCCTCTAAACGCTCTATTGCATTTTTTTGAAGATCATAAAAGAATAATTCAATGGAACGTCCTCCACCTGGTAATTGCGATAATAATTCTTTAGGGCTTCCAAAGTCTATCATACCGCGTCCTCGTCCGAAAATAACAACATTATTACAATAGCGTGACTCTTCTGGATAATGTGAGATTACCATTAAAGTGGTATTAAATTTCTCGTTAATTTTCGTAAGAGATAACCATAACCTCTCCCTGACTACAGGATCGAGCCCTGAGGTGGGTTCATCAAGGATACAAAATACGGGATTGTGAATTAATGCCATCGCAATGCTTACTCTTCGCTTTTCGCCTCCGGAGAGATTCTTTAATTTTTCGCCGATTTTGTCTTCAATTTCAAGACTTCTGAGCATACGCTTCGCTTTACTCACGATCTCTTTTTCAGTTAATCCATATTGTTTTCCGAAATATATTAAATTTTGAAGAGTGGTAAAATTCAGATACATTTTTCCTAAATCTTGTGGTACATAACCGTAAATTGAGCGAAACTTTCTTTTATTTTTTTTAGCATCCATTCCGTATAATTCGCAGATTCCTTTATATTTATGCATTCCCAGTACAGCTTTTATAAATGTCGATTTTCCAGCGCCGCTTTCACCCAATATTCCAAGGACTTCTCCGTGATTTACTTTCAAAGATACACCATCAACAATTAATTTACGCCCAATATAAATATTCAAATTTTCACAGTAGAGCATTGGAAATTTCTTTAAATAATCTACACTAAACTTATCTTTAATTCCGAATGTGGTTCTAATTTTTTTAACAATATAGTTTTTTGAATAATAGAAGATGTTAATTAGAATCAATAAGATTAAGATGATTCCCTCTGAAATTGATAAAAATGCAAGTAAATTATTCCAAGGTGTAGGATCAAATGCTTGGTCGTAGCGTATTTCTTCGATAAGTGTCATAGCAGGATCGATATTTCGGAGATCTCCTCCAAAAAAGTCATCATCTCCTATCCCCCCTGTTGTAAGACTGAAGCATGCCCGATACCATAGAACTAAATTCTCGATATATTCTGGTTGCAAGTTATATTCGTATAATGCCATTGATCCTAGATATGTACCAATGAAGAAGGATGGCAGATCAAGAATGCCCGATAAATAGGGAATCACTTGAAAGCCTCCATCATCCGCTTGAGAATTTTTAAGAAATTCCATAGCCGCGTTCTCTGATAATGGTTGAATACCTAGAAAGTTTATTAAAATTAAGCCGTAATGAGTAGAAATTACATCCGAATGAAACCCGTAAAAAACACCAAAGCCTCCCTCAGCGTTCTGTGAGGAGAGGAGCCAATGTTTTAGGGTAAATGGATTAATTAATATTAGGGAATTAAGACTTGCCAAACTATATACAGCCCAATACGTGCTTTCTACCGTTGAAATATTCGTGTCTATTGTGTCCAATAAAGGCTCGTAAGCGGAACCAAAATAGGAAATAATAATATCTAAGTCTTCGGTTAATTTAAATCCCCCATCAGGGTTTTGTAAGGACGCTAAATAATGAGCTGTTGCGGTTTCATTATAAATTCCTCTTCTAGTGAACGGTGAAAAAACTTGACTTAAATAAATTGCACAATACGTGGAAAATACTGTTGAATTTGTCTCAGGTCGAGAAGAATATCCTCCATCTACCGGATTATAACATGCGTTCACGAAGTTTCCAATACTATGGATATCTATAAAAAAGGGAAATTTGTTTCCGGCATATTTTTGTATAGCATTCACGCCCATATAATTACTTTGCAGGTCAATGTCACCTATTAATCCATTCATCCCTTGATGATCATATAACCAATTATAGTAATTTCTTTGTATTGTTTCATTACCAGTAATTGGATTGGAAGCGTTATTTTGAAGTAGTTTTAAGGCATTCATAGCAGCCCAGCCTGATTTTGAATCGGAAGGAATTAGCCAAGTATATCCAAAGCCACCATCATCATTTTGGCAGCCATATATATAATTTCTCGTGAAATTTTCAGTCAATAGGGTGTTATTAAAATAACATAAATTCCATAAAGAATAATATGTGGAGCTTACATCTGAAGGACTAGCTCCCGACTGAGTTGAACTATATCCTCCATCTATATTATAAAGACTGCTGAAATAACCTTCAATAGCAGCTTCTTGCAATGAAGTGTAATTATTATTTAATTCTAAATATGCTCTCACGCCGAAAAAACTAGTTTCGGCCGTTATTAGATATGTCTGGTTTGAAAATCTGTAATTACCTAAAAAGCCAAATGTATGATTTCCCATCGTCTCAATATAATTAGTTAGATTCGCTTTATTATTTTCAAGTAGTGAATCAAAATTTAGTATCTTGGCTAATTTAATTCCATAATACGTTGAAATTATATCCGATTCGGGAGCCTCTTCATTATATTTAAATCCTTGCCCATTTTCTGCTAATGAGGTTTCAAGAAATTTCCGTATTTTTATAATCCGCACTCGATGCAATGGGGAATTCAAATAATCTTCATTCAAGAGAGCTATTGTTTGAATCACTTTAAACGTGGAATAAATATTTCCTAATCCATTGATATCAGAATGACTTCCATCATCATTTTGTTTCTCAAATAAGTAATCGAAAAAAAACTGTTTTCTCAATTGAATTAAGTAAGGATTATCACGAGGATCTATAAAATTTGAAGAGAGAAAAGATGTATCAGTAAAATTGATGGAGTCTATTGCCCTATAATTTGCATCAATTGTAGGTTCTACAAATAAATGACTTGAAGGATTTTGATGAGTATATGAAAAGTAAAACATATTCGCCTTGAAAGTTTCCACTTCATCGTCTTCGAAATAAGTAATGAACTGAGAGTTTATAATAAAATATGTTACTAATTGGCTAAAATATAATACAAATATTAAAATAACATACATTATCTGCCGTTTTTTTCTTCTATCGATTCTTTTCCACCTCTTCTTAATACTTATTCATTAGCAGCATTATTTTCTTCTATCTCTCTTTCATCTTCTATTGCTCTTCCTTCTCTCCTTTCTCTCCCTATATTTTCTTTCTCTTTTTCTTCTTTTCTTTCCATTTCTTCTTGCTCTTGAATGAGGATTTGGAAAAACCTTCTGAAATTCGCTACATCTCGACTCATGGAGACAATCTTTATGTTCTTTTCAAGTAAATAATCAATGAAATAATTAAGGTTTTTTTCAAAATTATTTAGAAAGATCTCAACCTCAGAAACTCCCACACGTGATATTTTTTCGCAATGTTCGTATTCTTGAATGATTTCAATCATCTCTTCGGTGAGATCTTCAATTGTTAAACGTGCTAATAATCCCTTACTTGGAAGCGTTTGGATTAAGTTTTGTGGTGTATCAAACGCTAATAATTTCCCTTCTCTTAGAATTGCGGTTTTATCGCAAACTAAAGCAGCTTCGAGATCATGAGTGATAACAAACATAGTGGTTCCTAATCTCCTATTGAGTTTCTTAAGATAATTTAGAATATCATATCGCTTGTTAGCATCGACTCCGGTTGTCGGTTCATCAAGAAATAATACATCCGGACTGTGGATAAGCCCTATTGCCATAGAGACCCGTTTTTTTTCTCCCCCGCTGAGCTTTTTTAAAGCATTTGTCCACGTATCTTCTGCTATATCTAAAATAGTAAAAAGCTCTTCGGCTACCTTTTGTGCCTCTTCCTTTTTCATTCCATAATTAGACGCAAATGTTTCAATATTTATCAAAGGAGAAAGTTCAAAATAAAGATTTAATAATTCCAATTGAGGTACATATCCAATTCGACTCAAAATTTTTTGATGGTTCTTTTTCTTTTCTGGAGTTAAATCAGTAACTAGTACTTTTCCCGTCCAATTTTTTGATTTGATCTGGCATGTGAGAACTCTGATGATTGTGGTTTTTCCCGCGCCGGAGATTCCAAATAATCCTATGATCTCTCCTTTTTTCACTTGAAAAGACACATCATGAATAATATGTGCTTCTCCAAAACTTACATTTAAATTCTGAACATCCACCACCACCTCATTTGAATTTTGTTCTTCTATTTTCCTCACCTTCTCTCAGACTTCATACCTCCTTCTTAAAAACACGATAAAAGTTAATATATTGAGTACTAAACTTACTGCAAGTAACATATAAAAATGAAATCCAAAGACTGAGGCTCCCTTGCTAAGAATGGCGCTTATCATAGGACCTCCATGAGAAAGCGGTAATACATAGGAAATTGCTTGCAGATAAATGGGCATATTTTCAATGGGTACAAAGGAACCTGAGAGTAAAATGATAACTACAAATGAGGCCAAAAATAACTGATTTGCTTCCGTTTTCGTCTTACTTGCAGCACTTATAAAAATCCCTACACTTAAACCGCTGTATGCTAAGGTATATACCGCAATAAATAAATTGATAATCGTTCCTCGTATAAATAAACCGCCAAAAACTGCAGCTAAAATAATGCCAAGTTCTTGTACAAATAGGATTGCAGAAAACGTGAGGTATTTTGCGAGAAGAATCTCTGACCTTTTAACTGGGGTCAATAATAATCTTGCAATCGGTTTTTCCTTTACAATAATCAAAATCGTTAACACATTTGCAATTCCATACACCATAAGAGGGATAACCAAGACTAGTGTAGAGCTAAAATCCTCATCATAATCTTCCGGAATTGAAAAGGGGGTAAAGGGAGCTAACCGTATTTGGGGAGTTAAATTATTTTCATTAGTAAAAATCTTGATGGAATCATATACCGCATTGAGATTCTTCTGAATATCTGTAATTCGAGAGGAATCTGGCACACATTCAATTAATCCCGGAAGCCCATTTGCCAGCATTTCGGTAAAATCCACAGGGATTACAATAATGCATTTTATTTCGGCATTTAATAGCTGTCGTCGTGCTAATTCCATAGAATAAGGAAATTTACTCGCATTATAGATAGCCTTAGGAAATAGATAAAATGATTTCACCACCGCATTTATATAAGGTTTTGTATAATTATCAATAGCAAGATTGGTGAAATTATTTGGATTTACATAGGAATTGGAGTCATTTGAAACTATTGCTACAGGTAACGGAGAGAATTCTATTTTTTGGGACTCCATTGTAGATAATAAGGCAATAATTGCGGGAGGTAGTACCAAGGCAATTAAAAGGTTCCAAGGATCTGTTCTCACTAATCGAAATTCCTTTTTTACCAACCTAAGAAATCTGAAAAAACTATTCTTTTGATCTCTAAAGAATTGTTTCACCTCTATTTTTATCTTTGCCATTATTTCTTCTTTATTTGAAATTGGTTCGTTTACACCTCCACCTTTTTGATTAAGAAGATAATATAGGCTAAAAATATATATACCGCACTTAAAATCAATAATCCAAAATATCTTACATAATCTAGTGGTAAACCTTTAAATGTTATATTATAGATTAACGGGATTGCATGACTTAGTGGAAACATATATACTATCAACTGCATTGCAGTAGGTAAATCATCCGGATTGATATATATTCCCGAAAACAACATTATAACTACAAAGAGAATGATATATAATTGATTTGCTTGCTGTTCGGTGGTTGTTAAAGAGGATACAAATAATCCGATTGCCACACCTGCAACTCCGACACCAAGCAATACCAAGAGCAATTCAAACAATGATCCAAGAACATATAATCCAAATAAGGCAGTTCCAATAAAAATTTCTCCTGCTTGAATAACCATAATTAATAGGTTCGCAATTAATTTACTTAAAATGATTGAACTTTTTGGTGTAGGTGTAATTACCATTCTGGGCAAGGGTTCATCGGATACTATGGAGAGGCAAGAAAGATTCATCGTTGTTCCTATTATTATTAAAGGAATTGTTAAGGGAAATGCGTAATTAATGGTCTGTTTCTCCCAAAAAGGTACATCAAACTCGAGATAAGGGATGAGTACTGTGAGATTTTCGGTCATTTCTATTTCTTGTTTAAACACAGATATTGGTTCCTGCATTGAGACTTCGATCGCACTTATTGCTTGAGAATCTGACCCATCGACAAAATAAGCAATCCAATTGGTTGTTTCATTCTCAATTTTTTCAGAAAAGTATTCCGGCAATACCAAAAACACATCTATTACTTCCGTTCGTAGCAATTCCATATTTTTTTCGTAGGCATATAAAAATGCGGCTTCATTAGGGCAAGGATAATATCCTTGGAATCCAAAGGAGCCAAGTCCCTTGATAAACACACCTGCAAACTCTTCATCATATTCTGATGAATTAGATGTATAATCACCATAGGTGGGAATTTCATCTCGTGAGATGATAGCGGCATTAAAGAATTTTGTAGTAGATCCTCCAGTAGTAAGCCCAAAAATAACAATTAAGATAATTGGGATGGAAAATAATAATATAAGTGAGCGTTTGTCAGCTCGAATGCGACCCAATTCCTTTCTTATTAATGCACTAAGCTTCATTATAAAGCTGATAAAATACAAATCATCGTTTTCTATAAATTAATAATACTAAACTAATTCAAAATTAAAAGTTTATTCATTATGTAATGCTCTGCCAACATTAATAAGTCATAATATTGATTTTCGATTGATGAATTTATGGAGACTCTTTAAAGCTTGTAATTTCTCTTTTTGTTCTAAACGAGCCATATTAATGGCCTCTTTTAGTATTTGGGCACATGATTCCATTCTCTTCAAATTTACAGGATATGGAATGCCATCCTTCCCTCCTACAGCAAACGAGTATTTCGCTGGATCCTTCCAGCTGGGAGATTCCCCCCAAATTAATTCGGATATAAGGGCTAAGGCTCTAATCATTCCCTTTCCTATCCCTTTTATTCCTAATAAATCTGTGTAGTCAACCACACCAATTTGTTTTGCTGCCTCTAGACTCTCCCATTTTAAAGTAAAGGGAATTGGCATGTTAAGATGAGGGACCTTCCTCAATTTAATTGATTTTTCTGGCATTGTGAAATCATAAAGACTCGTTTGAGCTCTATCCCTTAATTTATTAAGATATCTTTGGATTTTTTGTGGTCCTTCTTGAATTAGATCAATTGAAGTTTTTCGACATTCTTGACTCTTCGAAGATACCATATCTAAAACCTTATTCTTATATACTTCCGTAGTTATATCCTTATGAGGATTATTAATATATGTGGTAAGACCATCTGAACACCAATGATATCTTCTTGCTTTTTTAATAGTGGTATCTAATCCTTGTTGGACAATCCCCCAATTCTCTTCCGAAACTATCATAAGATGATGGTAAAGAGAGAATCCGTCTTGGAGGGCAGCATTATCAACTTTTGCAACTAAACGGCTTACATTTACCAGCTGTTCTATATTCTCCTCATTGAAATCTAAGATTTTAGCTCTCTCACTTAAGTGCTCTTTCACCTTTCTGGCATGTTTTCCCTTGCCTCCCGCAAGAATTAGTCCATGGTCTTGTGGTGTTATGATCTGTTTTAAAACTCCTCCCAGAACCGTGGTACATCCACTTGAATGCCAATCAAAGCCTAAGACACATGCTAATCCTTGAAACCAATAGGTATCAGATAATCTCCTAATTATCCCCTCTGCTCCTTCCATATCATATATTATATCAACAATAGGTTTTCCCAATTTCAACATTCGAGATAATAACCATCTTGGTGCTTTTGAATTATGCAAAGGAAGAGTTGCAATACCAACCTTACTCATAAACAATCACTTATTATATAATTGAAGCCTCCCCGCCCTAAAGGACGGGGATTCCCACGAGTCCACTAAGAATTAGCTGGCGGGCATATCTTAGGGCTGTTTGTCAAGGTAAACCCCTTCCACGTGCGTAGAAAGGATTCCTCCTTCAAGGAGGGTTGATGCGATAAGTCATCGGATGTCAAGAACGTTACCATGATATTCACGGCGGAATTTAAGTCCCTATCCATCTTATGACCGCATTCGCAAGTAATAGTACGCTCGGACAATGAACGCTTTACTCTTTTCCCGCATTTCGCACAGGTCTGTGTGGTGTATGATTCATCAATTCTTATTACTCTTTTGCCTATTTTTTGTGCTTTATAGGTTAAGAATTGGACAAATCTTCCCAACGAGCCCGTGTTTTGCATTGAATGAT
>SHMU01000128.1 GCA_008080765.1 Promethearchaeota archaeon
GTGTATAGTATGCGAGGTATTTAAAAGGAAGGGGTCCGTTACTTTAGTGCTGTATAATGCGGAAAATCTCATCCACAGCATAAACCATGTAGATGCTCTGCGAAATTCATCCACTCCATGAATGGAGGGGACTTCTTTGGCAATTAGTTAAAAATGAGAAATGAAAAAAAAATAGGAAGAATAAATTGTATGGAATATATTTCATTCTAACTTGTATTTTGTAAGAAGCGTTCGGTCTGTTTTTTCAAGAGTGTTTGCCAATTCCGCAGCAGCCTTAGCATAACGCATAGCAAGACCCATATCTCCTTCCAGTTTTAGCAAATTTTGCATCAAGCCCTTAATAACCTCTAATTCTTGAAAAGCAATTTTTTTCCATGTTGGCATCGGTGCTCGTACCGTGAGGATGGGCTCCTTTGGAGGCTCTTCATCTATTTTTAATATTTTAATATCCAAACATTTTCCAGCCTTCAAATCCAGATAAATCTTGATATCATCTTCGATTTCACCTGAAGCCTCAAAAATTAATACCATCGCTCCTTCTTGTTCAACACCCCAATCTTTCGCAGCCGTAGCATATTCGGTATTATTGTTTAAAGCTTCTTTATAATTTTCTGCAAACTTATTCGCTTCGGGTTTTAATTCTAGAAAGCTCACCATTCTAATTCAGTTTTTCCTTTTATTGATTTTATTATGATTTTATTAAATTTAGATTGTAATTTAAACATTATTGATGATCAGTACCCCACTAACCTTGATTTTATATGCAATGACGCAAATGCTAAGTGGTCTCCATCAATTAATAAGAATTTCTATAATTTTTCAGCTATATATTTAAGAAAATTTTATAAATTGATGTTGTTCCTCCCATTATTTTAGAAAATTTCATACTTCAACGTTTTTTGTTGGATTTTCCTATATATATTAATTTATCTTACGCATTTGATTAAAATGACTAACAATAAGTGATTTATTTTAATTTTATTACGTTTGGTCTCTTTGAATTAGCATATATTCTAGTGATAATCAGTAGTGTTTAAATATAATGGATAATTTTAGAATCTAAAACTCACACTTAAAAAGGTAATCACATTGGTTAGTAAAGATTTATTAAATGAAATGAAAGCAAAATTCGAAGCAGGATCTAGTAAAGCAGATATAAATGATACTCTAAAAGTATTTGAGTTATATAAACAATTAGCTGAAAAAAGTGAAGATTTAAAAGAAGAAATGGAAGATATGGATATTACAGTTCAGATGATCATTTCAGACAAAGATAAAAAGTTCTGGGTGAAGGTAAAGGAAGGAAACATGGAATATGGTGAGGGAGAGGTTGAGGAACCCTCATTCACATTCTCAGCCAGCTTTGAAACTGGAGCAGGAATGTTATTTGGAGAGATTGATGCGACTAGCGCATATATGGCAGGAGATATAACCGTTGAGGGAAATTTACAAGATGCGATGGCTTATCAAGAAATAATAGAATTGGCAATGGAAGCATTTGAAGATGAACTAGAAAATATATAAAAGATTGTTCTTCCTTCCTTTCTCATTCAAAGTACCAATAATTTCAACCTTTTTCATTTTTTTGTAACATAAAAATAGATTTTGTCTTTTCATCTTTTTTTAGTATCAAGTATTTCTTGGGATTATATTTGAAGCTTTTAAAACTCTTACAATATAAAGATAAGAAAAAGATTTTTTTATGGAGCATTGATACGTAAAATAAGGATACAAATACGTTACCATTTCGAGATTGGTGGATACTATTTTACAAGAGTGCTTAGAACATAGAATAAGAACACTAAAAACATTAGTAACTAATTCATCCAATGAGATGAAAAGAGTCGAAAGCATTTATCTTTTGAAAGAGGTTGCCAGAAAAGACGATCTCTTCTTTAAATTCATAGAAAACTTGCTTATTTCTGATTCCAATCCTACAATCAGGTATATTACCCTAAAGATTATTAAGGAACATTATTTAGATCGCGCCTTTGAACCTCTCTGTTGGGCATATAAACATGAAACCTCTCTGGAATGTATTTTGCAGATTATTTCCATCTTCGGAGAGATGAATACGCATTTATCTTGCGAATATCTGGGGCATGAATTGAGAAATATTAAAATCTCGGAGTTTTATAGTTATGTTATGAACATGATGGATAAAGGAGAATCCAAAACACTTGATGGAGCAGAAATGGCTAAAATCCTTACACAGTACCACATAATTAAAAATTTTTTAGCCCAATTTGAACTGATCAGATATAAAATCGAAAAAGGAAGAATTATTGATTTAGATTTTTCATTTGTATATCATAATGGATTTACCACGAGCATTATAGCACAGCTTCCCAAGATTATTAGAAATTTAAAAGGGCTCCGTTCCTTAAACCTTAAATATAATAAATTGAAAGAATTTCCGAGATTTATTAAATATCTTACACGGTTAAAATATCTAGATTTATCTAATAATCAAATTAGCGAAATACCCACCAACATTACCGAGCTTAATTCATTAACTCATTTAGATTTAAGTTGGAATAATCTTCAATATATTCCTGATGAGATCCTTCATCTTAGTAATTTAAAATCCTTAAATGTGCGCTATAATAGAATCGAACATGCAAGAGAACCCCTTTCATATTTAAAAAAGCAAGGAATCCAAATATATCTTTAATTATTTTTCATTTCTTTAAAGTTATCTGCCTCGAAAAAGTACCCCCTAGCTCTCAAATGAAAAAAAGCATCTTAAGCATCTTAGGCATCTTAAGTATCTTAAAAGTTTTTGCTATAATTTTTTAAAAATGCTAGGATTCAAGCAAAGTGAATCTTTTTATAATTATATAGTTAATATTTAACTATTAGATCATATTAGGTATGGGGAACATATTCTATGGAAAAAACAACTAAATCTGGAAATAGATTAATCTTTGTCGCTGCGTGTGTGGGATGGATTCATGATGCGTATAATTTAACCATTATTACCCTTCTAGGGACCTCCATTATAAATGCATTTCCCGGAATAGGAGATTTTGAGCTGGGGCTTATTTTTTCAGGACAATTTATCGCAACTTTTGTAGGGGCAATCGTCTTTGGCTCGATGGCAGATCGAATTGGAAGAAAACCAGCATTAATTTTTTCTATACTGTGGGATACTGTTATCACTACACTTTCTGCATTTTCAATTAATTACTGGTGGTTATTTATCACGCGAATTATGTCGGGGATGGGGGTGAGCTGGGGAGTAGGTTATGCACTTGTGTCTGAATCTTTTGCAACTCGTCCTGAGAAACGAGGATTGGCGGGGGGCTTTCTACATAGTACATTCATCGTTGGATTCGTCTTGGCATCTGTTGTTGCTCAGCTTATTATTCCTCTGGATTTGCCCTTTGGTTCATGGCGATATTGCTTCCTTGTCTCGTTGTTTCCAGTTCCAATTCTAGTTCTTCTCAATTTTAAAATGAAAGAATCGGAAATGATGGAAGAATACAAAGAAGAAATGAAAAGACGGGGACAAGAAATAAGAAAAGTTCCTATTCTCAATGTGTTTAAGCAAGAAAAGGGGACATACCTCCTTATCGTTTCTGCCATTATGTTATGGCTCTCTCAGTTGGTCTACCATAATTTAATTGATTTTGGCCCCCGCTATATCGATGCAATAAGCGGCGATCCTAATTTAGGGAGCAGAATGGTTTCGATTGTAGGAATATTTGGAGCTATTGGCATCATTGGATTCGGCGCGTTAAGTGATAAGATTGGACGCAAAATAGTCTTTTTCATTAACATGTTAATTCAATTTCTTGCAGTAATCTTGTTTGTTATTGCTAATGCGTTAATAATGGTTGGACTGCTGGTTTTAGCATATATTATCTTTGGATTTGGACAAGGAAACTCGGGTGTCCAAGGAGTATGGCTCACAGAACTATTTGCAACAGGTGAAAGAGCATCAACTGCTTCCACTGTATACAGTTTTGCCCGCGGATTTTCTTTAAGTGGTATTATTATAGGACTCTCCTCGTCATTTATAGCAGATAGTTTTGGACTGAGTGAATCAGTAGCACTGGGTTGGGCAATGGGGCTTGCGTTCTTTTTTTATATTCCTCTGCTTATCCTACCATGGCTATTACCAGAAACTAAGGGGAAAATCATTAAAGCTGTTGAAGATGAAGATGTTGCTGATCTTGACGTTCTAAAACCTTAAACTAAATTATACCCCTTTTTTTTTTTTTATATATCGGCATATTCTGTTTTATTGAATTTTTAAAGAAATATCGATATAAGATTCTCCTTTTTTTTTTGAAAACACATACTTCTCAACATTTACCTCAACTGCTAAATTTAGATTTTGCTGATATATCCCTTCAGTTATCCCGCAGAGGATATAGAAAAAATATTCATACTGCTTCGATTGGTCAAAGAATTCTGAATCAAAAAGGCGATAGATAATTTTATTTTTACTCAATTCAATTATCTTGATTTCTATATCATCTTGAAAAAAGTCAAATGAATTATAGAACAATTGAAAGAGTTTTAATTTCTCTCTTGTATCAGATCCATTCTTTACCTTTTTAAATTCCTCAAAATATATATCTTCGATTGGAAATTGAAAATGCTCAGTGATTAGTTTTCCAGTTTCTTTAAATTTATTTTCTTCCTTGGGAAATTTAGCTTTTAACCCTAATACTAATGCTTGAATGAAAGAAACAACCAAATTTCTACGCAAATATTTTCTTTTTCTCGTTGTATATATGCTGGCAGTTCCAATTTGTTTTTTATTCACTGAACTTTTCCCTTCTAATTTTTGCATATATTTGCTTACTGTATTTCTATGAAATCCCGTTTTTTCCGCAATTTCAGTTATACTCAAGCCGAAGGGATGATCAAGGAGGGTATTTATAATTTTTTCCGTATAATTATTTTTTTCTTCTTCGCTCATTAATTTCTATTCATCTTCTTCAATTAATTAATACATATTGGAAATCTAAGAATGGTTTTTATGAAAATTCATGGTCATAGTTTCTTAAATTCTTCTTATAGTATAAATAGGAAGGATTTGTTAAAATATGTTGTGCATAGCCGCACAAAGATTTAAATAGCACTCAAATGATATTATTATGTAAAACATTATATTTTTGCGAAAATGTGCAAAATCTGATATATTAATTTACGTCTTATCAGTATTTTTTAATTAAAAAAGTGATTATATGATCGAGGATCGAATATTATTAACAACTCCTGCCTATCCATATCCCACACTCCCCGCAAATGAATCATTAACTGACGCAACGGGACAAAGATTTACGAAAGGGGATGATATCTTTACGTTAATCTCACATACACACTGTTATTCTAATCATATCTTAGCCCAAAATATAGATATTCCTGCAACCTTGTTGGAATATCCCCGTTGGGAAGATTTTACGAAGGAAGTTGATAAACATTATTCTACAATTGGTATTAGTTCGTTTCCGGTCCATCTTGACATGGTTATGCGAATGTGTGAATATATACGGGAAAGCTCCCCCGAAACAAAAATTCTATTAGGATCCTATGGCGCTCAAGCCTTTAGGGGAAAATATGATGAAGAGACGCAGAAAAAATATGTAGACCATGTAGTAAAGGGGGAAGGTGTACAATGGCTTAGAAATTATTTGGGAGAGGATACTAATCGTCCCATTGACCAGAAATTGATGCCAAAATGCGGTGGAGTCCCTTGGTTTATCGATGAATTCCCTGTGGGAAATGTGGGTTTTTTAGTATCAGGACTTGGGTGTCCTGGAGGATGTGATTTTTGCTCATCAACAGAAATGTTTGGGTTCAAACGAATTCAATTACTCTCTCCCGAAGAGTTGGTTAAGCATATTGAATTATATCACCAGCATTTTCCAAATGTACGCCAAGTCTTTATCATTGAAGAGGATCATTTTAGACATCCGGAATATCTTATTAAAACCAGAGATTTTTGGGGAAAAAACCCTAAAGTCGTAGAATCTCTTGATTGGTTGGGATTTGGGTCAGTTGATAATATCTGGAAATTCGCTGATAAATACGGTTGGGATGCACTTGCTGAGATAGGAATTGGAGCTATTTTTATTGGAGTGGAATCCAAATTTGCGGGTGAACATGGCTACGATAAGCGTGCTGAGATTGATGCCAGAGAACTTTTTCATAAACTCCATTCTATTGGAATTAGGACTCTTGGTGCTTGGATATGTGGTTGGGATTGGCATGACCACTCAAATATGTATGAGGATCTAAATTACTTTATAGCATGTTACCCTACATTCCAACAAATAACCAGGCTTAGTCCCTTCCCAGGTACCGTGTTATATGATGAACTTAAGAACAATGGGCGCGTAAAAAACGTTCCTTGGGAGGATGTCCATTTCTGGAGCGGTGCCCAAGAGAACATTGCTTTGGAAACTCATGAAACTCTGAACCTAGTAGAATATGGGTATGATCTTCTTTATAAGACATGGGGACCCTCAATGCTCAGAAAATTGGATGTCACGCTCAATGGATATGAATATTGCTTGAATTCAGATAATCCAATAATGCAAGAGCATAAATCAAAATTCTTTAAACGGCAAGCAGCAGTATTATGGAATTTAATATATGCCATGGACAGATTTGCTCCTAATGGAGTGGTACGTAGAAGAGTGAGAAAAATCGATGAGAAATATAGAGATCTTATCGGAGAACCTACTGCAGTAATGGAATTTGTAGGAGCATTGGTAGAAAAGCTTTCTAAAAAATTCAAAATAAAGAATTACCTTGACCCATTTAACCGATATCCTAAAGAAGAACCTTTTAAGCGATATCGATATGAGAAAGAAGGGAGATCGAGAAATGGTGCTGTTCCTTATATAACGGAGTTTCCTGGTTCTAGTTCCTTTAAAACGAAAGCCGCATTGAGGGCAACAAAACTGAAATTCAAATTTGTTGCACAACTATGTAAGGGAATAAAAAGCATTAAACGTGGTACACGTGATAAAGAAATAGACAATTATCTCATTGATTCTTTAAAAAACAGAAATTTTATAGCATTTTAAAATTCTTGTTTAGTTTTATTCTTAATTTCTTATATTTTAAATACAATCAAAGTACGATAAGACACATTTAGATCTTAATTATCTTCTTTAAATTAATTTCAAAATAATTTTCAACGATTTCAAGAAGAAAATTCAGATAATACTTTTGAATTTTTATGGTAAATTTCTCGTTTAAATAATCGGCAAAAAATGTGGATAAATACTTCTCCTTGTCTAATACTTCATCAAGAATGTTCGACAATAACGAATCTTTAGTTTCATTATCGGTTTTTAATGTTAAATAACCGCCTTGATCCTTAATATAATCCACAATAGCTTTTGATAGCATATATGCTTTAGAGATCTCATTTTTTAGCATGATATAACTAAGTTTTAAATCTAATTCTTCTAGAAAACGATTAATTATTTGCTTTTCAAGCTTAATCTTATTTGGATCTATAAACTCCTTATATTTCTTAATTAACTCATTTTCTTGAAACACTAATGAGTTTTTAAATTTTTTTTTGTCTTTTTTGTATTCATTTTCAGTAAGAACTTCAATAGCGACTTCGAAAGAGTCTTTCGTTATGATTTCAAAAAAGTTTATGATATGCTTTTTAAGGAATTGGTCTTCTTGTACTAAGATCACTCTTTTCTTGAGAAAAATAGCTCTTAAAATACTAAAGAGAATGGATGCAGGTAAATTTAATTTAATCAAATCTAAATTGAGGATATCTTTGTTAGGCAATGTCAAGTCTAGAGGCTGATCTCTTATTGGAATTTCTGGGATTTCAATCTGGAAATCTACAGTAAAATAATCTCTTATAGCAAGATTTTTATCGATATAAACAATGAAGGAATGAGTACACACAGTATTCGAGGATATATTTACTGCAGTAACGCCTCGCGATATTGCTCCTAATCTTTCTCTTGTTATTTCAATCTCTCCCTCTGTCTTGCAAATTGGGCATCGAATTCGTAGAATCGTCAATTTTCTTTTTTCGACCTTATTTGGTTATTATTAGTTAATAAAATGAATAAAAAATTATAAATAATCTTTTAAATATAGATTTTTGTACTGCTGTAGATCATCATTACCAATCCTCCAATTTTTAAAGTAATTGAAGTAAAAGAGATAAAAATGCGCGCACCAGCTCCAAAAATTCCTTGAAAGGCTGCTACAATAGACTCTGAAACGATCATTGAGCCAATAAAATAAATGATAATTCCAACTGCAAGAAGAATGGAATAATATCTTAATTGGGGCATTTTAATTCCAATATAAATGAAAATGATCGGAAGAATGATCATAATAAGCATCAGTATCGTTCCTATTGTGGAAGCAACTCGAAAATCGCCCGCACTATTAATTGGATAAAAAAATTGGATTAAACGCCCTATTAATAAGATATATGCGGGAATTCCTTTTAATTTGAATTTCAATAGAATTTTATCGATGAAAAAAACAGCAACTAACTGACTAATACCTGCGATTAATGTCGCAACCTTCCAGAACACGACATTAGGATAGATATATAACAAATCGGGATTAAAAAAGGTCAAAAAGAAATCATAATAGAAATATATTACTCTGCTTATTAGTAAGCCCAGCACGATGAGGAATATAGTAAACACAAAATCAATCTTAAATTCCCCTTGCTCCTTAGTTTTTTTGAGGATTTTATTTAAAAGATACCCGTTAAGAAAGATTTTTGCTACAATGAGGATTATGGTAAGAATCAAGAAAACGTTGTATTCCAGTGAATATGGTTGAAGAGCCATATTAATAAAATACATCATTTATATATTTAAATATGAGTGAAATTAATAATGTATTATACACTCACAATAGAAGCACGCGTTCACGGGACAAGCTTAAGGAGCTCAAAAGGCTCCAAAACCACATTGTTATAAATGCTTTTATTGAATTTTAGACTTTCATATATCATCCAATTAATAAAAAAACTCTATAATTTGAATTAGATATGAAGATTAATGGGAGAAGAAGTCTTAGTCCAGTCGAAATCATTCCAAATGATTATTATCCGCAAGAAGAGGGTTTTTGGTTTCAAATTCAAAAAGGACTTGATAAGGGAAAATGTCTTTTCTATCGAGACTCTTATATAATAAGCAAAAATACAGATACAACCCTCTTGTTTGTTCATGGAAATCCCGAATGTTCCTATACCTATCGAAAAATAATACATCATATCACTACTAATGCCACTAACTCGTGTCGGATTGTTGCGATGGACCACATTGGTTTTGGCTTATCAGATCCTGCTACGTATGAGATGGTGTGCATGGATCATGCGAGAAATCTACTTCAATTGATACAACATTTAGATTTACACAACATAACTCTGGTGATTCATGATTGGGGTGGACCTATTGGAGTGGGAGCGTTACTTCAAGATCCTAAAAGAGTTTCAAATTTAATTTTATTAAATTCTACCGTGTTCCCCCTCCCTAAAGAAGGCTTGAGCTTTGAAAACTATCCTATCTCTTGGCTGGGCTGGTCAAATGCGCCATATATTATACCAGATCATTTTTGGGGAAGCTTTGCGGCATTTGCGATTTTTGCCCAACCTACTACATCTTTTACCCTTCTTTTTAATATGTTAAAAACTCTTGCCCTTCTTGAACTAAATATCTATCCTTCGACGAATCAGAACAAGAGAATCGCCCAACAGGTCTATAGATCACAATTTCAATTAAATTCTAACGTGAGAAGTTCGAAGCGTTTAGTTGTTCAAACTAAAGCTTGGGGGTATGGAAATATCTATAAAGAACCTCTTTTAGGAAAAAGAGATACTACCCCTTTCTATCGAAGAATTCAAACCTCAATTAAGAAATCATGGGGACCATCAGGACAAAATATAGGTGTAAGGGCACTAATCGGAAGATGGGATCCCTTAGGCCAGAATGGTGTTTTAAAACAATGGTTGAATCATCTTCCTCAGTTAAAGGGAAATATGAAAATCTTTAAAAATATTGGGCACTTTATAGAAGAGGTAAAATATAAAGAAATTGCTGATCAAATTTTAGATGTAGTAAAATTAACTTACTAAACAAAAAAAAACAGGAGGAATCTCCTTGAATCATCAAAAAACAAATACCCAATTCTCATCTTTCATTAATAGATTCCTGTCTTAAGCATCAAAATAAAGCAACCAGATAACTAATAAAAAAATGGTTTTAAATCCTCAAAAAATCTTATTAGATTTACAAAATTGTCGATTAGACAGAAAAAATGCGATCCATCAGTTAATTAATATTATTAATAAATCTGCTGATGTTTCAAAAAGAATTGAAAGTATAAAAATTCTTATGCAATTAGACTTCAATGAAGTGAACCTTTTTGCGTTTTTTGAAAACTTAATGATTTCAGATTCTAATGAAAAAATTAGAACATTATCCATCAAGATAATAAAAGATAGATATCAAGAACAAGCCTTTGAACCGATGTGTTGGGCATATAAACATGAACACTCGATCAAATGTTTATTATATGTGATAGAAACGTTAGGAGCATTAGAAGATCCTTTAATAAGCCAATATTTAAAAAAGGAATTAAAGACCATGAAAATTCCGGAGTTTCGAAGTTATATTCATAGCTTAATTAAAAAAAAGAAAATTCAAAGATTTAACAACAAAGAACTCGCAAAAATTTTACAAAATTATCATATCTTAAAAACATTAATAAAAGAGTATAAACGAATTGAGTATACTATTGAAAGAGGCTATATCAAAGAACTGGACCTTTCCTGTCTCAGTCACAATATTTTTAGCTGGCATATGCTAAAAAAGCTTCCGGGAATTATCGGATTTTTAAGAAATTTGAGAACTTTAAATTTAAAATTGAATAAACTTAAAATTCTTCCTAATACCTTAACTCGTCTCGCTTCACTTAAACATCTGGATATTAGTAATAATCAGCTCGCTTACTTACCGGAAAAAATACATCATTTAATTAATTTAGAGACTTTGGACGTTAGTCATAATAATTTGAGAGAGTTACCGAATTCTATTATTGCATTAAAAAAGTTAACATCCCTTAATCTGAGTCATAATAAATTAAATAAATTACCCGAATCATTGGAAAGTTTAGAAAAATTAGAGTTTCTAAATCTTCATGGCAATAAATTATACACAATTCCAGAAAGAGTATTGAATATAAAGAATTTAAAATCACTCGAAATTGGATTAAACAACATCTCAAATATTGAAAAGGTTAGTTGTGAAATATCTCAATTGCAGAACCTATCTTTAGGAGGAAATCATATTGATGAACAAAGTCTTAGGAAGTTAACGTTTTTAGAAAAACTGCAAGATTTAGATTTATATGATATAAAGCTCACGAATCTTCCCGATGAAATAGGAGAATTAGGATATTTGGTAAGATTATCTTTACATAATAATCAATTGACAGATCTGCCTCAATCTGTTTCACAATTGGAATATTTGGAAGTACTCGATTTGAGCTGGAACAATTTTAATAAAATTCCAAAAGTTATTTTTGATTTGCCCCGTATAAAAATTCTAAATTTTTCGGGAAATAAAATAAAAACAATTTCACCTTCTTTTTTAAAGATTAAATCCTTAGAACTTTTAGATTTTAGCTATAACTTTATTCAAAAAATACCCAATCTCTTAAATCAATTAGAACACCAAAATCATGATTTTCATATTATTATATGATTCAAATTATTATATGCATAGTAGTGTCAATTACCCACCACTAACGTTGTGGGCTTGTAACTAGAACTCTTCCTAACGATTCTATGGAATCGGTCATCGGAG
>SHMU01000129.1 GCA_008080765.1 Promethearchaeota archaeon
ATGGTAACGTTCTTGACATCCGATGACTTATCGCATCAACCCTCCTTGAAGGAGGAATCCTTTCTACGCACGTGGAAGGGGTTTACCGCGACAAACAGCCCTAAGATATGCCCGCCAGCTAATGCTTAGTGGACTCGTGGGAATCCCCGTCCTTTAGGGCGGGGAGGCTTCAATTATTGAGTAGCTGATAATTAGAAAAAAATTTAATTCGTTTAAGACAATTAGTAAAAATTAGAAAATGAATTTAAATTGTTATTCTGATAATTCTAATCTCTTTCCACAGGTAGGACAGAATTTTTTAGGATACAACAACGCTACACCGCAAGTAGGGCAATAAATGCTATCTAGCTGTTCTTTTCCTGGTTCTAATAATTGCTCTCTCTCTAATTTACTCCGTTTATATTTTTTATAACCTAAAATTGTAGAAGTTGCCAATATAGGAATGCTAATTCCTACACCAAGTAGAATAATTAAATCTCTCTGTGTTTTTGTAAGTTTAGAATAGCTATTTAGTGGGTCGGATTCGGATTCAATTTCTCCTCCGTCAGAAATGCCATCTCCATCAGAATCCCATCGCATCGGATCGGTTAAGCTAACAAAGACTTCATACCCATCTAATAAACCGTCCAAATCAGAGTCGGGAAATAAGGGATTAGTTAATCCATAATATTCCAGATAATCATTCAATCCATCGAAATCAGAATCGTAAAGTACAGGATCCAATCCCATATAAATTTCAAATACATCCGTTAATCCATCGCCGTCATTATCATGGGGGCTGGTATAATAGACGGTAATTAAATCATTACCCGAAATTTGCGCCGAAACTCCCCATGATATTGCACTATTACTGGCACCAAAATCTAAAGTACCATTGTAATTTCCAAAACCTGTTTGAGTGGATGCATTATCAGTTAGATCCTCAATATCATAATCTTTTGTATAAAGATCTAAGACGGCTAAAAGGTCTAAACTCACTATTAAACCTGTTCCAAATAACGTGAAATTATAATCAAGACTATTACTATGTGCAGTAAAATTTGTTGTTCCTATGGAAGGTTTTAGTATAGCCTCTCCAGCAATTTCATTATTCTGCTGAGGAAGTTGCGGAAAGTCTTCATCAGGATACAATGGAGCCAATCCGTTTGTATATGCTACTGTTTTATCATATGTATAAAGAAACATCTCTTCCATTGAAAGTACCTCATCTCCGTTAAGATCTGTTGCTGTTTTTTGCGATTTTAGGAAGTAATAAGTAAAAATTCCATTATCTAATTCCGAAGTGGAATAACTCGATTTAGTTGTTTCACAAGATGTCATTATATATCTTCCAGAACCTTGTATAGAAGGAATAAATCCCCCGCTATGGCAAGTATCCAAAACCACGTATTTTTCTGCACAATTTAAGGAGTTTAACTGCGAATTTAATTCCAATTCAGAATAAAGACTGCTGTCATAAAGATATAATGATTGAAGTATTCCTCCATTATATCCATGTCCGGAATAATAAAACATAAATACATCACTGCTGTTTATCTCAGAAGAAATCTCATTAAAGGCATTATCAATTACCGCTTCAGTTGCTTGAGAATCTTTTATATAAATAATGTTATCAGCTTTAAAATTATACTCATTGATCAATAGCCCACGAAATTCTCGAGCATCATCATCTGCCCAAGGTAAAAAATCGTTTGGATTGGGATAATTGGATATTCCGATCACAATGGCATAACCAATTTTTGCCTTATCGATTATTACACTTTCCTTTACCGTAGTGTATTCTTGTTCTGACAGAAATGAAGCTTCATAGGGTTTTTTTACTTTAGTTTCTATCATAGAGGGAGGAGATAGATTTAATAATATAAGAATTGACAAATTTATTATTGCAATTACAACCAATAAAAGGGCGAGAATTGTTTTTCTTTTATTAACTGATTTTCTTCTGTAAAGTTTTTGTATCATAATTGAAAATAAGGATGTGTTGATAGTAAGTTCTAATTAACTATTATAAGTAAATAATCACTCCTATTTATCATTTGACTTAGCAATAGAAAGCTTAATTATATTAATTTCTTATAATAAATATTAATGATATTTAATTTCATAGCATATTTGAGTTAAGGGTAAATTCGTGATTGGGAGATAATAAATGATACCTATTTTTGATGGACATAATGATACTTTGCTAAATCTTGTAAGCCCTCTCTTGGATAAAAAGTGGGATTTTTTATCCAAAAACGAGGTTGGACATATTGATCTTATTCGTGCTCGTGAGGGAGGACTTTATGGGGGTATTTTTTCAATAAATGTTCCTAATCAAAGGAATCTTCATGAAGATAATTCGCCCCCTGTCATTAGATTTACTAATAATGGGTATGAAATGGATTTGGTTCCTCAAATTGATCATGAGTATGCTAAGAATTATACAGATAAAATACTTCAAAGACTCTCTAATCTTGTAAAGAAATCTAATGGAAACTTACATATCATAAAACATTTTCATACTCTGAAAACAGATTTTACTCAGAAACTACTTAGTATTATACTACATTTTGAAGGGGCCGAAATGATTAGAAAAGATCTTCAGAATTTGGAGGTATATTATAAAAAGGGATTAAGAGCCTTAGGACCTGTATGGAGTCGTCCAAATGCATTTGGATATGGTGTTCCCTTTAAATTTCCCCACACTTCCGATATTGGACCAGGACTTACCTCTAATGGTAAAAAATTGGTACAAAAATGCAATGAATTAGGAATTATAGTCGATTTGGCCCACTTAAATATGAAAGGTTTCATTGATGTTGTCAAACTTTCTACGGATCCTCTTGTGGTCTCTCATACGGGAGTTTATAATCTATGTAGAGCCACCAGAAATATTACAGATAAACAAATAGATATGATTGGAGATTCAAACGGAATAATTGGAATATATTTTGATCCTATTAATTTATTACTCAAATCTATGCCCGATAAGAATATGAGCCTATCAGTTATTATAGATCATATTGAGTATATTGTTCAAAGAATTGGGATTGACCATGTTGGATTTGGTTCTGATTTTGATGGTGCCGATATGCCAAATAAAATTAGAGATGCATCATCTTTTCCAAACTTGATCCAAGCTCTTAAAGAGAAGGGTTATACTAAATCTTCGATTGAAAAGATTGCTTATAAAAATTGGTTTAGAATTTTAAAAACAACTTGGAGGAATAATTAAATTAGAAATTGGTTAAAGTATATAATTTTTAAATATGTATCGTATTAATACAATTAAAATCAAATTCTCAAATTCAAATTAAGATTAAAAATCAATTGTAAATTATGGTCACTCTTATCATCGCTGAAAAGAAAAAGGCAGCACAAGCAATTGCAGAATCATTAGGTTCTATTAAAACAATTAAAGAGGCTAAAAGCTTAGAGATTTATCACATACCTCAAAAAGATATCTATGTACTTCCTTTACGAGGCCATATATTAGAACATAGAAATTCGGAGCAATATAAGAGTTGGACTAAATCAGTTCCCAGAGAGATCATCACCAATCCCAGAGCAATTGATAAACAACCGAAACCATATGCTAGCCCTTATATCAAGGCGCTTAAAAAATATGGAAAAAAATGTCAAAAATGTATTATTGGAACTGATGCTGATATTGAAGGATGCAATATTGGTATATTTGATGCTTTGCCTTTTATTAAACAGGTAAATCATACAATAAATGTTTCTCAATTATGGCTTAGTTCATTGCAAAAACAAGAGATTATAACTAAATTTAATAATCAAATTCAACCAAAGTGGAGCTGGGCAGATTCAGGTGAGGCTCGAGCACTTATTGATGCAATTATTGGATTCTCTGCAACAAGAGAGGTCACAAATACCCTTAAACCCTTACTTACTAAGATTAGTCGGAAGTTTGTGTCTATTGGAAGGGTTCAAACATCTTTACTTTATTTACTTTATTTAAGAGATAAGGAAATAAAGAATTTTACACCTGTTCCCTATTTCACAATTGATGGTTTTTTTTCTTATCAACAACATCAATTGAAAGGGTATCATATCGCAAATCCTTTCAAACAAAATGAATTCCAACGAGCCCAATCCATTTATGAAAAAATAAAGCATGAAAATTTTGCTAACATTATTGATAATTCCAAACAATCAAATATCTTATATCCCCCCACTCCTTTAAATACTTCAAAAGCTCTCATGTTATTAACAAAGATATTGCATATTAGTGCTAACACAGCTCTAAAAGTTATGAATGATTTATATCTAAACAAAATTATCTCGTATCCCAGAACAGAGAGCGATGTATATAAAAGCAATTTTAATCACCAAGGGATTTTACAAAAATTTAATGCACATAGTTCTTATGGGGGATATGTATCACATATTATTAAAAAAGGATTTTTCCAACCTACAAAAGGGAAGAAAGACGCCGAAGATCATCCCCCTATTACACCCCTAGAAAGTCTTGAGTTAACAAGCACTAAGCTTAAGAATAATCTTCAGGTGCAAGTCTATAATCTCCTCTCCCGCCATTATTTAGCCTTATTTGGAGAAAATGCAGTAGAGTCTAAGATAAAGCTTAAGTTGTCTGTAAAAGAAGAGATTTTTAATTCTTCTTTAGTTTCACTTGTGTATGAAGGATTTTTACAGATTGCTCCTTTTCTAAAAAAAACATACGATCCTTTACTTCGAATCACTGCTGAAACATTAGGAATTGACAAAATTGAATTAAACAGAAAGGAAACCAAACCTCCTGCATATTATACTGACACTTCTTTATTACGCTTAATGGAAAAAAATAATTTAGGAACCAAATCTACTCGCCCGGTAATTATTCAAACTTTAGAACAGAGAGGTTTGATTGAAAAACAAAAACGACATTATGATATTACAAAATTGGGCATTTTTCTCATCGAAAATTTAATAAAAGTCTGGTTGCCTTTTTTAAAACCAAAATTTACTCAAATGATAGAAGTCTTATTAAATGAGATAAAGGAAAAAAAGAAAAGTAAAGATGTGGTTATTAAAGAAATGAGAGAGATTTTTCTCAAACTTTTCGATAAATTTTTAGCGAATAAAAAAATTCTGGAAGCAAAAATCACCTCCTTAGATACTACAAAATTCCAATCAACCAATTCTAATAGTACGAATATAACCTCAGCAGATTGCCCTCATTGTCATCAGGCTAAAATGAAACTCATCACCCCCCCCAGTAAAAAGAAATTTCTGGTATGTTTAAATGAGCAATGCCAAACAAAATATCTTAATGTTCCCAATAAGGGGAGACTTTATATTCTCAAGAATTCTTTTTGTTCCAAATGCGGATTCAATGTATTTAAGGTTTATATATCGAAAAAAAATAAATCATTTACATATTATATGTGTCCGAATTGTTGGAATAAAGGATATAAAGAAAATATTTCAAGAAAAGGATTTTGTTCCCAATGCAAAGAATATGAAATCCAGAAGAATAAATGTGTAAAAAAAAATCCTCAATGAGGCTCAAATAAAACTTAATATTAAGATGGACGCTATATATCGTTAATATTAAATTCTTTATGTTTATATTTTGAATAGGCTGCTCTCGTAAGTCCCACGTAATTATCTGCTAACTTGTAATACATTTTCCCCTCCCTCATCCTTTTTTCCACATAATCATTCTTCAATACATGATTTAAATTATGAATCATCGTCCCTATAGTTACTGCTCCAATGTAAGGTTGTTCCTTTTTTGCTATTCTGATGATTTCCAATTCTGAATGCCAATTCCCGTCTAATAAGCATTGGAGAATCTTATTTTTAACAGGGGTACGTAAACTCTTTATCTTATTAAATAGTTGCCCATAATCCGCTTTATAATATTGTTTAATAAGGGTTCTGGAATTCAAATTATTTTCTTCTATATTCTCCATTTAAAACTCACTTTATTTCATATGAATCTACTATATGTAAAGTTATGGTATATACTATAAAATTAAATGTGATATCTCCGTATTATGGATTCTTAATTCGGTTTTTATAAAAAGTAAGAGGCTATAATGGTAGATCTTTAATGATAATAGCAGATTAGGAATCTATTTTTGATTATTAAAGTAAATGCTTTGGAATTCCATTCCTAAAATAAGATGCTCTGGTTATCCATCTCTCAGAAAATTCTGGTAGTAACGCTAAAATCGATCCTCCTATCCAAACGGAATTTGTTCTTTCCCGAGGGGCAATAATTTTTACGAATTGATTCTCTTTTTCACGTCGAGCTAATTCTAATTCTAATTCTTGATATAAACGAGATTTAAGATTAGGAAACATAGAACTCCCTCCTGAAAGAAAGATCTTATTGAGTAATTCTGGGCGTAAATCCACGTCACATCTCTCAATTACATCTAATATTGCTATATGCAACGGGGAGAACTCATAACTAGATTTTGGACTAAATATTAATTCTGGAACGACAAATCTTTCCTTACTTAAAGAGATAGTGGAACCATCCGGTAAATAATACTCTTTTTTGTATTGTTCACTTCTTCTGAGATCTTCTTTGTAATCTAATGAGACAAAGCAAGCTTTTTCTTTCAGAGCCCGCATAATTTCTCGTCTGATGGATGAATCTGGGCTAAATCCCGTAGTATCTTCTACAACCTCCCCCATATACTTAGTTAAGACACTTCCACCGATTTCTAATACTTCTACAGCATGATTCAACTGAAAGCCATTATACATGGGTACTATTCTTGTGCTACTTTCTCCCAGCTCAACTACCAAACCCGTTTGAAACCCTCCTGAATAAAGAACAAGAGTAGTATCTAAGAGGGGGTAAAAGGCTCGACATTGGATTTCTTCTAAAAATAAGCGAAATAATCGTTTTAAATCCTCCGTGGGAAAGAGGGGTTGAATTGAAAAAAGAACATTAACAAGTGTGGGATCTACTCTGAGATTATAGAAGCTATAATCTATAATTTTTTTAAAATAATCCCAATCAACAATTTTACCATTCTGAACGGGTCTGAATATCTTGTATAAGCCTACCGATTGTATCTCATCCCCAACATAAATTTCCTGATCTAATTTCATGAATTTTTTGTCAAGATCCTGATATTTCGGTTTTCCTACGCGAGTAAAAAATTCAAGCGAAGGAGTATCTTCACCTGCAAATCCTACCTTTGAGCTGTATGCGCCAATATCCATTACTATTACTCGATTAGACATTTTTGTACTATTTGGAGTAGTTTTTTAATTGATAGTGAAATTTTTAGAAAAGATTTGTATTACACTCTTTTTTGGATTAATAATAGAACTCTTTTTATTAAATTTTTAGTATTTTGAGAATTACAACGAAAAGAATTATAAATAACAGAATAGTTTAAGAAAAGTTAATTATATCTCATATATAATACCAGAGTGGTGGGAATAATTTTTTTTAATTTAGAAACCAATTAAAACAAGAGAACTTATAAAAAATAACCGATTTATATTGAGTTTTATTCAAATAATTTCTTATAGACGGTGGTAAATCCTGTGTGAATTTCTTCTGAATAACGATTTAAAATATTCATCAGAGGACGTAATTCCTTGGAAATCTTTTGGTTTATATCCGCCTTTATTATCTGTTCACAAATATTTATATTATCCTCATTTGTAGATAGTTCAAATCCGAGGAGTAAGTTCTGATCTCGAGGATCCCATACCGCAGATTTACCAAATATTTCTAATTTATTTCTTTGTGAAATTTCTTGAGGTACCTCTAAAGTGTAGGGAAACATAATTTTATCATCCTTAGGCATTTTGACCCTTATTTTTAATATTTTTTTTAATAGAGGGTCTTTTAATAGAGCTCCATTAACGATAAATTTAAAGGCATCGCTTATTCTTGTAGAACCTTTAATTACCCCTTCCATAGTTTTTCTATTATATCTTCCCTCATTTATTAGATATAATTTAATATCTAAAGGCAATTCATATCTAATGGGATTAAGGTATGACATAATCCTTATTTTGTTTATATCCTCAAAGTCATATTCACTTAGGGAATATTTTTCAACTTCTCTTTTAATTTCATCTTTTAAATCATCATGTATTTCTTCAATAATTTCATCCAAGGGTTTTAATTCTGCAGCTTCATAGGAGAGCTTTTTAAATAAATAGTCAATATCATCTTGAAGTATATCCCTGATTTCATCAATCTGTTCTATAAATTTTTCTAATTTTTTCATCGAAATTGAGCTAAAATTATATTCATTTGAGGGATGAGATTTATCGGAGTGATTTCCCTTACGATAAAATGACTTATCATTTTTTTTCGCATTCTCAATAATCCTAAAGAGAATATCTAACTGGTCATTTTTCAACACACGTAATTCATCGGGAATGATTGGTTTTTTACTGCTCCCATTTACGTAATCTAGTGTTTCTTCATATACTTTTCTTGTCATCTCTTTTAATTCTTTAATTTTAGCAGGTTGACTATAATAGTCCAGAATATATTCAAAAAAGGAATGTAAATGCTCTTGTGTAGTAAAGAATTCCCACAGTTCAAAACTATTGTATTCTCGCTTTTTCATGAAGTTAGGTAAAAAATTTAAGATAAAACTAAAATTTATTAGATCAAATTTATGGGAATAATCTTGAGAAGTTTTTAAAAAATGTTTGAATTGATCTAATCCTATTTGAAATTGATATAACTCTTTGGCCAATTTATACTGATAGTTAAAAATTTTACCGAGGTTTATTGAGACTTTGAGATCTGAAAAAATTATTCCTTTTGTATCTTCAAATGAAAATTTTCCAAAATAATCTTCATAGATTATGGCATAAATCTCTATTAATGCTTCTAAAAGAAGATTATAAGATTCATATTTATATTCAATTCTTGATTTCCCAAAAATTGGTTCTGAACTGGATGCTGTTTTTAATAATCCTCTGATGTGTGGATATTTCTCCAATTTTAAAAACTGATTATCAAGAGTGTTTAATTTAGTATATAATGCTTTAAAGCGTTCATATTCAAACATTTTACTTAATTTGAGTTCTAACTCTTTCACTTCTTCGCTATCTTCAATAAGTTTCCTAAAGTTTTCAAGCTTATTTAATACTTTCTTAACATTATCCGTCTTATTAGTGTCCACCAGATAATCTAGTTCTTTTAAGATCTCAGCAATCTCTTCTTTTGCCTTTGTGAAGTGATCAGAAAGAAGGGAATTTATTATTGATATAAATTTATTATATGGACGTTTCCCGCCGAAAATAGTCGTCGCATCTTTTTCAATCTCTTTTAATTTCTCTCTAAGTGCTCTTACTTCGTTTTTATCAGTATATAACTCTTGTAATTGTATAAAATCTTTTGAACCTTCCTTAAGATTTTTTAAAATTTGTTCCTTTATGAAGTATATCCCTTTTTCTAATTGTTTATCCTTATTATCTCGATTCTCTTTAATAAATTCGAGTGAAAGATCAATTAAATGTTGAGAAGTAATATTTTTCTTGACTCTACTTAATTTATTGGTTGATTTCTCTATTTTATCAAGCCAAGATATAATGGTATTACGAGAATGTTTTAATTCATTTATTATATCTTCTGTGGTTAAACCGCTGGTGTCCATTATTTGCACAAAAGATTCTTTAATCTCTTCAGGTAAAACCATTTTATCAATGATTTCATAAATATCTTCATTTAATCCCGAATTTTTAATGACTTCTGAACAAAATTTAAGAGAATAGGTATCAAAAGCAATTACAGGGTTTTTATCTCTTATTATAAATGGATGCTCCAATATATTTTCCAACAAAAAATTTGCTAAAAAACTTCTTAAAAGACGAGAAGAATAATATTTTATTAGATTGGTGCTTTTAATTTGAGATAAAATTCTATCCATTAATGAAGCAAAACTAAAATCTTGAATTTTATATAGAAAGCGGGTTAAACTGTCGATCGTTCCTTTTATTATCAAATGTTTGAATTCTTTTGGATAACTTACTACATATTTGAAATGATTAAAAGAATGAAATATTTTGGAGAATAATGAATCAATAATCTTAGTTACAATATTTTGGCGCAATTTTTTTATCTTCCTTTTGGTGAACTCTTGATAGCTTTTATATGATGAATATTCTTTTATCAAGTCTTTTAATCCACTTTGACCAATTAAAGAAGAAAAGAGATGACTTTTGATTTTTTCTTTCTCCTCTTGAAAATTAAAATTAGGCTTTTCTCGTAATAATTGTACAAACATTTCTTGCAATCGGTCTAATGTCTCTTTTGTATCACTTTCAGTTAGTTTTTGAGCTAGTGAAATTATGGATTGAAGATTAGATTGCAATTCTTTTATTTTTTTATATGATTCTTTTGCATCCTCTTTTGGAATTATCCCCTCCTCAATAAGTGCTCTATTTATATCAATCCCCTTGAATTCACATCTCTCCTTGATCGCTTCCAATATTTGTAAATCGGTATTTCCTTTTAACTCTGAAACCATTTTCTTAATAAAAATTTCGATATCTGACATTTGCGGTAGAATCTGTTTTAAGTCAAAGAAGAGTTTAAATACCTTCTTATTGCTAATTTTATTTATTCTTATTGCCAAATCCTCTATAGTTAGTATACTTCTCTCCAATGCTACTTTTAAAGCGTTTCTGTTTTGAAGAAATGTTTCTTGTTTGTCAAGGTACACATTATAGTGCTGTTTTATTTCTTTAAAAGAATTATTCTCACCATATACTTTTTCTTGCCGCAATCTAGTTAAGAAATATTCTATTGTTAAAAATTCTCTAATTTCATCCTTGATGAATTTTTTCAATTGTTTAATCTTTCTAACATATTTTTGTTGAAAAAAAGTGCTTTCTAAGGGTATTTTGGAGAGTAGTGATGTAAGAATCTTAGGGTCTTCATCTAAGATCTCTAATAAGTGATTCTTTATTAATTCCTCTAAATTTTGACTTGTACCATTTAATAATCCTTTCTGATCCTCATTATATTTCTTTATTAAATGATTTAAAATATCTACATGGATTATTGGTTCAATTGTGCGTTCGGGGATTAACTCACCCAACAAAAAGCGAAATATAATTTGATCATTTAAATCCTTCAGAAATAGAAGTATTTTATTTTGCAATCCCTTCTCCATTTCTGGACCAGATACTTGTAACATTGAAGTAATAATAGGAGGGGAAAAAGAAAGCTCTGGATTTTGTAATTCATTTGCCCATGTAGAATAGAGAATAACCCGTTTCGCTCCACCCTTGATCTCCTCCACGTGATACTTGCTAGTTTCATTATTATTAACCATTTCATTGTTTAATTGCTGACTTGCCGTGATTAACCCCGCTGTAATATCAAGATCTGTAAGATTTGAGCCCACATGCCCACATTTACCTATTGCGACTCCTGAATTTGAATTAATATTTAAATACCACAGATTATAATTAATAGAATTATATGCCATTCAAATACAACCCATAATTTGAAATTAAAAGAATAGGGAATACTAATTATACTATTATTATAAATAAAATAGACAATGAATATTAATGTAATTATAAAAATTTATTATAAAAAGGGAATATTTAGGGATATTTGTTTCCCTAAAGGCAAAATTTATTCTCCACGCATTATTTTTTTAAGGCGGTCTAATTCACCTAACATTTCGTCCCTAAGGGAACTTAATCCTCCGCCCTCTACTGAACTTGTTGATGGTGCAGCGGGAGATGAGCCGGCTGCAGGCGCTTTTGGAGGTCCACCAGACGGAGGTTTCGGCGGTCCGGCAGATGGAGCCTTTGGAGGTCCGGCGGACGGCGCTT
>SHMU01000130.1 GCA_008080765.1 Promethearchaeota archaeon
AGTGCAAAGTTATAAATCAAGCGGCATTTCTCCGATAAATCCCACAGGAGTTCTAATTGATCTTCTGTGGGATAAATCCGAATTTTTTGGGTTAATTGCACGTTCTCTTCTCCTTGCAAGGGTCTCTTTCTCTACTAGTGTATAGTATGCGAGGGATTTAAAAGGAGGGAGTCCGTTACTTTAGTGATGTATAATGCGGAAGATCTCACCCACACCATAAACCATGTAGATGCTCTGCGAAATTCATCCCCTCCATGAATGGAGGGGACTTCTTTCTCAATTAGTTAAATGCGCTTATATTTTTTGCTCATACCAAAACCACTTTCCCTCTCTTTTTAAATCAATTGCTCCCGTAAAGAGCGCTATAGATATTGCCTCCAAAAATTCAATAAAGGGGATCTTACATTTTCCGCCAATTGGCTCCTTTTGTGAATCATTTAAAGGAATTAATTTATATTTCTTGAAGATGTGCCCTTTTAATTTGTATTGTAATCTCCAATTCTTTATATCCTCCCCTTCATCCTTCTCTCCTTCATTTTCCCCTTTTTTTTCCAATACTCCGCTCTTTTCTCTCAATTCTTCCAAAACTGTGTATTTGTAATCTTCTCTGATTTCCCAAGAGGATTTTAAACCCATTATCTTCTCTTCATGAATCTCCCTAAGGTCCTCCAGATTCCCAATTACTAAAGAAAATACCGTGCGCAGCTTAGAAGTAGTTTGATCGAATATTTCAAAGATATAATTATTTAGCGAAACTATTCTTCCCCCTAATCCGTTACTCTGCAAATTATAAATAGTATAGGCATCAGCAATTTTGCCTACTAACTCGGGAAATTCCGAATCTTCGATATTCATCCTGTAAAATACTGCTAAATCAAATAAATCTATAATCTTCTTAAAACATTCGGGAGACTTTAAATTTTTATATTGAAACTCCAAATATTTCTTGGTATTTTTTCTTAAAGTCCATACAAACAGCGTTTTTTCATTATAGTTTATCGTCAATTGCAATAATGATTCATACAACAACTTAATTTGCTCAACCACCTTTTCATGATCCGCAACCATCTCCTCTTCATTGGTATAATCTGTTAAATAGGGCACAGAAATTAAGCCTTTTTCAAATAACAATTTCGAAATTTCTTGGCATTTCCTTTTTAAGATTTTTAAAAATTCAATAAAATTTGTATCTTTCTTGACTAAAACTAATTGATTCGCTAATTTTTTTGGTCGCAATAAAGCTGTCTCTCCCTTTTTTCCTCCATCTCCTTTTTCCTCTCCATCAGCAACTTCTTTTCCATCAGCAACTTCCTTTCCATCAGCAACTTCCTCTCCCTCTTCTTTTTCCTCTCCATCAGCAACTTCCTCTTGCTTAGCGTTCTTCTCATTTTTCTCACCTTTGCCCCTTACCCTATCCCGCCACTCCTCAGCTCCCTCAAGATACCATCCAAAAAATCTTTTATAGAGTGCCACACGCTCTGTATTTTCCTCTCCTCCAGAGCCCTCACTGCCATACAAGATACGATTGCTCAATAAAATATCTTCTAAAAGATCCTCTGGAGAAGCCTTTAAATATCTATTTTTAAGAATATGATTAAATGCAAGTAAATTCGATGTACAATTAATTATAGGACTAATATACTCGCTTGTATAGGTCTCCCACTCCGATCTCACACAAATATCAAAATTGAGTCTCATCTTATTTTAATGCCTTCGCCAATCTCTAATTGATTATCAAAATAATTTATATTGTGTAATTGAACCTTTAAATATCTATCTTTTCAATCCTATAAAAATATGCTCTCTTTTAAAATTCCATCGAAAAATTAAAAAATGTATGCAATTTTGATTATATATCATTTCCCATCTATATGGTGTTTTCTAATAAAAAGTTTTTATCTATATTACACACTTTATTGACCTTTCCCTCCTCTTTATAAAATGAATCCCTTTCAACTCTTAATTAAACCTGCCTCTTATAGATGCAATCTTCAATGTAGCTACTGCTTTTATCTTCGTGTTTGCGAAACAGTTTATGCTGATAATGAAAAACCTTTTATGAATGATACCGTTCTGGAAGAAATGATCGCTCAATATATGAACTATAGATTTCCAGAATCGATTTTCGGATGGCAAGGTGGTGAACCAACGCTCATGGGACTTCCTTTCTTTCAGAAAGTAATCTCGCTTCAGCAAAAGTATGGCTCTCCCGGACAGGTAGTAGGCAATGCACTGCAGACCAATGGAGTGCTCATTAATGAAAAATGGGCAAGATTTCTCTCCACATTTAAATTCTTGGTCGGATTAAGCTTAGACGGACCTAAAGATATTCATGACCGATACCGCCGCACTAATAAGAGAAGATCCATGTGGCACGAGGTTATGAACGCCGCCCGACTATTTCAAGCCCATCAAGTACAATTTAATATTTTATGCGTGGTAAGCAAGGCAAATGTTAATCGGGTTAAAGAAGTATATGAATTCTTTGTAAAAAATGGTTTCTTCTATATGCAATTTATCCCCGCCTTGGAAGCTGATTCGAAAGGAAAAAAGGCATCCTTCTGTATTAATTCAAACCAATATGGAAAATTTTTATGCTCACTTTTTGATCTCTGGAAACAAAACCCCAATCTGGTATCCATCCGAACCTTTGACGCACTCCTTTCTTATTATCTGGGTGTTCCTAAAGGAAGCTGTACATTCGAAAAACAATGTGCTAATTATTTACTCATTGAATATAATGGCGATGTGTATCCTTGCGATTTCTTTGTACAAGATACCCATAAAATTGGGAATTTATTGGATACAGAACTTCATGAATTATTTGAAATGCGCAATAAAAGTTTTGGAACTCGAAAATCTAAACTCTCAGAAGACTGCTCAAAATGCCGATGGTTACACCTATGTTATGGAGGATGCATTAAAGATAGGATTTTTTCGGATAACCCCCATCCAGAAAAAACATATTTCTGTGACGCTTATAGCCAATTCTTTGAACACACCTCTAAATGGTTTCAAACTCAAGCTAAGTTAATTAAGTCTCGCTCTGCGTTGAAAAAATAATGAAATAATGCCAAAAAAGATACTAACAATATACTAACAATATACTAACAACATACTAATAACATACTAACAACACACTAACAACATACTAATAACATACTAACAACACACTAACAACATACTAAAAGAACTCTGACAATACTAAAAGGAAAATAGTATCATACTAAAAAGATAATGAAGTAGGTCATTTTCCCGGCTTAAGCATTATTATTACCTTATAGCATAAGTATAACATAACCTCAACTATGAATTTACACCACAAGATAAGATTATCAACAAAAAAAAATTAAAAATAGGAACTTATAGAAAGATTAAGTGAAAATAAAAGGATGGAAAGGGTTGAAACGTTAATGAAGTTTTAGTCTTATTCTTATTCTTATTCTTATTCTCATTCTTATACAATTTCAAATTCAATTGTAGCTATATGATATTTTGTTACTTATGGACCAAAGAATCTGATTTCTTTCATCAATTCTTTGTATCTTGAACGAAGTGTTACCTCTGTCACTCCAATAAGATTGGCGATCTCCTTCTGTGAAACCTTCTGATTTCTGAACTTTGAAACTAAATACAATACTCCAGCACAAAAACCCTTGGGATCCTTCCCACAAATGTTATTCTTCTTATAATAATGGCGAAGAATTTTCACAGCTTCCTTTTCTATATCTATGGACAAGCCTAAATCAGCACAATATCGTGGAATCAAACATACAGGATCCATATTATGCATCTTCAACCCCAATTCCTTGATTAATACCTTATAACACTTCTTTACTACCTTATCGCTAATAGAGGACTCCTCTAAGATTTCTTGCAACGTAATAGGAACTCGTTCCTGCTTGCATTTATAATACGCACACGCTGCAATCATACCATTAATCGATCGCCCACGTAATAAATTCTTCCGAAATACTTGCTTATATAACTTTACTGCTGCCTTCTTCACACGCTCTGGAAATCCAAGATTCGTCGAAATCCTCTTTAATTCGGTAATCGCAATTAACATATTCCGATTCTTCCACGATAAATGAGTATTCCATTTTGCTGCCCGCCGTAAGTCCTGATTTCTAATCTCTGATTGATCAATTATGGTGGATAAGCCAATATCCGGGACTAGTATTGTAATTGGCCCCCCTGTCCTCCCCTTCCTCTCTTTCTCTCCCTTTGTATAGGCACGGATACCGCTATGGGAGAGATCCAATAACCTTTCTTGTACAATTAACCCACATTCTCTGCAAACAATCTCACCACGCTCATTTTCAACGACCGTGCTGCCCGCACATTCGGGACAGAAATTCGCAGAGTCATGGGTGATCATTTTTTCTGATTCTACCATTTCTACTTAACCCCTACTTATTTAAACGCCTTGTTAATGATTTAAAATTGGTGTTTGATTGTATTTTGTATAGAAACATGTGTATACAGATACTCGTTTTTTTTGCACACATTATTATAAAAAACTATTTATTAAAACACTTTTGTACACCAATATTTCAACATATGACATAATAATATTTAAATGTTATTGTGATAACATGACTTTTTTATAACAACCGACAAAAACAAGCTCAGATATGACCACAAATCTTTGCTAAAAATTTATAATCTAAACCTATTTTACACTAAAAAAATTAATTGATTAAAATTATTTAATAAAAAAATAAATTTCTATAACTAAAACAAATTTCGTTTGTTGATCATTGCTCATATAATTACAAAAACCCTAAAAGCTAAAAAAAAGCCTTTATCAGTAAGAACCTAATCTTTTAAAACTAAATAGACGATATAGGTACATATAGATGCCATCCTTCTGTTCATTATCAAAGTTTTTAGATTTTTGCTTCTAATTTTTTAGATTTTTATTATCAAATTGATGTCTTTTTTTCCATTAGAAGTAAAATTTATTAAATATGTTCTTTGCACATAACGGTGTCACTTGATTTTGGGAGCATATTCTTTCTTGATTTTTTTTAGCCCTAGTGTATCACACCGCTCAAGTAGCCAAAACCGACAGCCTTATCGCCATGATTAAAACCATGGAATGTGCCGTAACATCCGACGGACAACTGGTCTTTAAGGTGCCCGAGATGGGACAAGAAGTTAGCGACCCGAAAAAGCTCTCAATCATCAACGAATTTAATGAACTCAATTTTGCGGGCTCTAAAAAGCCAGAGAATATAAAACCATCAGAAGATCAAACAAAGATAGAAGAATTTGCGAATAGAGCATCTGAGCATGCGGGAGTGCAAGTAAAAAAGCTAAGTATTGTTAAGGAAATGCGGGAGAAAACCTAAAGTGAAACCTCTAAAGCGCCGCAAGCATCCTTAAATAGGATATTAGGGATATTGAAAGATCTCTACTTGAAGCCCAGTCGGTATTATATTAACAGTGCGCTGCTCTATTATAAAGAGAGATATGGCAAGGAAGGCTTTGATTCAAATGCAGACATGTTTCACGATGAGTTTTGCGATTGGTATAAGGATATTTACGACGTTCCTTTGCCTAAGTTCGCCTTCTGGCAGTCAAAATCCCATCCGGGGGCAGATATGCATTTTACGGCTAATCTGTGTTTGATGTTATTTGATGATTTAGAAGCAGAGCTTTCGGAGATTAAAAAGGTTTCTTTCAGCATGGAGGATGTGGTGGGTAAGATGATATATAGCATCACCTTAAAATTCCGAAATAAAAACAATTACAGATGGGAAATGGTTTCGTATTATGACCCTGATAATTTCGGAACTGAACTCCATACTGCGGGGTCATTATCGCATAAGCTTTTACGTGCCTATGAACTTCTCTTTTCGCTGGAGGATGCGAGCCTTCTTTCTGTGGAGGCATCTCGTCTGGTGAAGGCGGAGCTTAGGGCGTATCGAGCCACAAAAAATATTCCCGATATGGTTGATTATTTAAGGGAGGAGCGTCCCTTTCCTGCGGAGTTAATGGGCGAGTGGAACCTTATTAAGCAATGCCGATTCCGCTATTTTGAGCAGATGGGTATTATTTTGGGGGATAAGGCTATGGCTGAGGACATGGGTTTTCGAGCAGGTGGGTATTTCGGACAAAAGATTAGTCAATCCAAAACATTCGCAGACCATTATAAATCTATGGGAAAAGTGGAGGGATGGATTAGGGAAAAACTTACCGATGAGAAAGCGAAGGCGGAACTTCTTCGCGTGATTGAGGAGGAATGGAGACCTGCCTATAGAAAGTTCGCTTCTTGAAGTAGCCCATTTATCTTTTCCTACGATCCCGCCTTTTTGGGCACTTTGGAACTTCCGCGAGTGCGATTTGCGGTGTCTCTTGAGACCATTTTATTATTCCGGGAGAATGTGCTTACGGAGGTTATAGACGAGCTTTTATCCGTGTGGAAGAGTCTCTACGGTGAGATGTTAACGGTACGGGAGTTGGACGAGAAGTTGAAAAAATATATCGTTAAGATGATGGATTTTAAAGGTATAGACAGTTTTTTCGGCGAGCTATTGAAGCGACGTACGAGTTAAGCAAGGAACAGTTTGCTGCGGCTGTGGATTCGAGGGTATGGGATTGTATTATCCTGTTTATTAAAGGTGAGTATCTCGGAAATACACATACCATTTTTGATGCATCCTCCAAGATTGAGCGCATTGGCGAGCTGAGGGAGATCAAGCAGACTGCAAGGAATCTTGTCAAGAAATTAAAGGGTTATAGCGGCACCAATAAGAAGCATGCGGGTTTGACGACGCACAATGAATATTTTAATAAACCAGAGATGCATATATTCCAAGTATATATGTTTGCGCGCTTCACGATTGGGTTTGACCCGCTGACGTGCGAGTTTGCAGATGATATCATGCAGTGGACGCGCCATCATAACAAGCAAGTTCCGGATACCATCCCCATCTTTATTAAGAATGATAACTGCCGCAACGGCTACGAGATCTTGTTGGTGTCCGTGTTGAGAAAGCTTCACGGTTCAGCGAGCGTAGAATACGATCAGAACATAATGCTCAAGCTTCACGGGAACGGTCCGAAGGCTCTTTCGAGCAATTTAATCGCCGAAGAGCAGCTTTGCCATCTTATCGAGCTTACGATGCATTTTGTACAAACCCATCAAGCTAATAACGGCGGTGCGTTGCATAGTCCTTCTGAGCTCAAAGCCCATTATAAGGAGAAATTTAAGACAAAGACGTTTAATGTATTTACAGTTGAGGGGCTTGCTGATAAACTTACAAGCAACAAAAATGCTAAAAAATACTGGGAGGAGCATGCGCAGTCCGGAAAAACGGATGCTGAGAGTTTGAAGCAGCCTCCCTTATGGAAAGAATATCCCGAACCAAATATTGAAGGTATTCAAATCGAAGGTATTCAAGATGATGCGATTATCGAAGAATTGGCTGAAAGTGTAGATGATTGGAATACTAAAGGCGAGAGAGCGTGGTTTGAAGGTCTTGAAAACACGAAATATAGAGATTTTTATCAGAACAAGTGGCTTGTCAAGCGGACGGCGCTTATTAGAGCGTATCATAGACCTTCCAACCAGCCGTTTTAGTTCACGACAGAGTTGCTGGGCAGAGCCTATTATCCCGACTGATATGACCTTTCTGTTTTCTTGGGTAATCAACCGGCTTCGTATCAAGGCACACTCTCCGATTTTTAAAAAGCATACCATTTAAAAGGGAGTATTTACATATATCTTATAGAGAATAAGCAAAGTAAAATCCTATAATTATCATAAGAAAGAAAATCCTTACCCCAAAGGTGAGAAAAATGCAAAACCCCGAGCACGATAGAGAAGATGAGATGGCTACTGAAGTTAAGTTCTTGAAACCCGAGAAATTGCTAAGACCGCCTCGTGTGTTCAAGTTGACCAACCCGAGGCTGCGCAAGATCCGTCGGGAGCTGCGCATGCTCATCCGGCTGGCGGCGCTCGACGAATACGACCGTCTAAGGCATATGATTAAACTGTACAGATACAAAGAAAGACCTCCAGACAAGTCCGGTTCAGAACCTGCCAACTACATCCCCCCGTCTCAAACACGGCGAAGAATGCATTTAGGATTTAAAAAGCTCCATCTACAGCACGCCTTCAAGTATTCCATTTGCATCTGTGCAAACAAGGGGCGCTGGCGGGATCCTGACTGCGCGAAGGGCGATCGCGTTCGTGCGTATTGGCTTGGTGGCGACACGAACACGCCTGGGGAGATCACCAGCGAGGAGTGCGTGGTGAGTAAGGAATTCTATGACACCAAGCAATGGGAGTCTGAGGTGCCGCTGCATTTTAACAAGTTAAATGATTCTTTCATGAGTTGGGCTAAGCTGAATATAGCGCATTATATTGAGGCGAGTAAGCCTCTTATTTCCTGGCGCGAGGATCAGAAGAGTGCTGAGCGGGAGGAGTTCGGCAAGAGCCCCATTTAAATGCGTGATTTTTTTTGCTATTCGTGGTTTTTTTTGCTATTCGTGGTTTTTTTATATGTGAAGATGGCTGTGTCAGTATTTTCTGTAAAGCACTTGTTTGACTTGGAGGGTGCTGCGTATCTTCATTTTGCTGGAAATCCTTCAAGCGGTACTCATAGGAGTCATTGTTAGTATTTTTAGGATTTTATAGAGAAAATGAGATGTGCATCGTTCTCATCGTGCGTCTTGAGTATCTTCGGGGGGCACATATCAGTTCATTCTTCCTTATCCCGTGAACTGGGCTTAGTTAATAAGACTATAGTAGTTTTTATTGAAATACTACAATTTAAGCGTTTGAAATTTGACATCCAAGGGTAAGTGATGAATATAAATGATTTTTGGGAGCCATTTTTGGAGATAATAAGCTAGCTTGAGTTGCAGAGTATTTGTGTTTCAATCTTTTTTGTACATTTCAATTCTTTTTAGATAAGATTTTATTTAGGTTGTTTTTTCTGAAAGTAAAAATTTAAAAACTTCAGATTGATTAATTTTGTGGAAATGATTTTATATACACATAAGATTAGATTTTACCAAGTATTCTAAGGAAGTGACCGTTATTAGTCAGCGAGTTGAGTATACAGAAGAGGAAGTGAACGAGATTGTAAAGCAATATCAAGATGGGGAGGTAACGGAAGAGATTAAGCAATTAATGGAGAGATATGAAACAGAGACCGGAAAGTATGCGGTATGGCGGAGCATTGTCACTGAAGGGTTTAGAAAGTGGCTTAGAGGCGAAAAGATATATGATAGAAATAAGGAGCGAGTCTCTCTCTATGTATCCGAAGAGACTAAAGAGCTTTGGCAACAATTCATTGACAAAAACAATATTTCTACTTTTTCAAAATTAATCCGGGAGAGTGTAAAAAAATTTATGGAAGATCATAAAAATAGTAGCGATCTGAGGGATCTTTCCAAAATTGATCCCAAGACCATCTCACAGATCTCCCATACTCTCAAGGAGCCCCTTACCACGATAAAAGGCTTCAGCCAACTTCTTTTGCAGAATTCTAATGATCTTAATAAGGAAATTAAAGATACCATCCAAAATATTTTCGATCAGAGTATCATGTTGGAGAATCGAATCGTGAAATTCCTTGATAATATAAAATTAAAATCCAGTGACTATGATATTATGCTTATCGAAGATGATTTAGCGACTATTCGGCTGATTACCTCTTATTTCCAAAACAAGGGATATACGGTAAATGGCATCGTTTCAGGGGCAAAAGCGCTTGAAGAACTAAAAGATATCACTCCAAAAATCATTCTTCTGGACATTATTTTACCCGATATTAGTGGGTATGAGATTTGCAAACTCATCAAAAATGATAAGGACTTAAGTGAGATTCCCGTATACTTATTGACGGCCATTACAAGCTCAGAGGTAAGGGAGAGGATCGAGGAGATAAGAGCAGATGGCTATATATTAAAACCGTTTGATTTTAGTGATTTTTCACCTATTTTTAAATATTTATAGCGAGCATAGACTCGATGCTTAGTAGGGTAATACATCTTTGTACGATGTTTTGAGGGGTAAACTCTTTTTTCTCCTTGGTTTTTGAGTGTAATGAAGACTAAAAGAGATCTGGAGGATATGTGATCGCATTTTTGCAGTTATAGTTTTAGATTAATATTTATTTATGTCCAATCTTATAATTATATTCATAATTCAATCTATCTTAGAAATTTTTTATTCTATAATTAAAATTTGTTGTATAAATCTATGCTCTGTATATTAAATTTGTGTTAATTATAAAAGGGGGATTATCAAAGTATAAAATAAGAATTAAATTTGTTAAAAAATTACTACTACATAAGAATTTCTATAAAAAAAAAATATGAACTGATAATTGGTCTCTATTAGGTGATTTTATGACCGAAAATGAGCATATTGAAATGGCTCCCAAATTTAGTGAGAAAGAGATTGAAAAGATTATTGATACATTGGAAAATGGGGACAAAGAAGAATATGCCAATCTCGTAGAGAAATATGAGAAAGAAACGGGGAAATATGTCATTTGGCGTGATAATGTTACCGAAGGGTTTCGAAAGTGGCTTAAAGGCGAGAAAATTTATAATCGTGATAAGGACCGCATTTCCTTATATGTAAATGAAGATAAGAAAGACAAGTGGCAGAAATTTATTAAAGAACATGATATTAGCACCATTTCGAAATTAATTCGTCAGAGTGTTTCTTATTATATTAACCAGCAGTCAAGATCGATAAAGGATGACCCTGGGCTTAATGCCGAAACGTTTGCTACTGTTTCTCATGCCTTAAAGGAACCACTTACCACGATAAAGGGGTTTTCACAGTTATTATTGGAAAATTATCGCGAGGAATTAAGAAGTGATGTTTTAGAAAAAATTGAGAATATTTTTGAGCAGAGCCAGATGTTAGAAAGCAAAATTAAAGCGATTTTGGAAGATATCAGAGGAGAGCCCTCTAATTGTGATATTCTTCTCATTGAGGATGATTTAGCCACTATTCGACTTCTCACCAGTTATTTTGAAAGTAAAGGACTTAAAATAGAAGGAATAGTAAGCGGTACCAAAGGCATCGAAAAGTTAAAACATTCTGATCCGAAGGTAATCCTTTTAGATATTATTTTACCCGATATTAGTGGGTATGAGATTTGCAAACTCATCAAAAATGATAAGGACTTAAGTGAGACTCCCGTATACCTTCTTACTGCGATTCCTGGCTCTGAAGTGGAGAAAAAGATTGATGAAGTTAAAGCGGATGGCTATATACTCAAACCATTCGATTTTAGCGATTTTAAACCGATCTTCAAGTATTTAAATCTTTAATTTGAGTTAATTAGTACGTTATTTTTCATTTAGATGTTCTTAATTCTTTTTAAAAGTGTGTTTTAATAAAGATCTTCTCAAACCACTCTATTTCACTCTGCTCTATTTCAGTCTGCTCTATTTCACTCTGCTCTGTTTCGCTCCGCTCCAATTGATTCGCTTAACTTTTCAATAATAATATTTTAGTTAGATCCATTTTATGTTCTAAAAGTAGATAATCGTTTTTCACATAGGATCGGCACAGAAGCCCCGTCCTTTAGGGCGGGGAGGAAGTGCCGTTAGATAGTATTAGGTGAAAAGATTTAAATACGTGCGTTATCATTATCATTATCATTATAAGGTTGAGTTCTAATGAAGTTTTGTAAGACGGCACAGATACAGATCATCGGAGAAAAAGA
>SHMU01000131.1 GCA_008080765.1 Promethearchaeota archaeon
TAAAATGGGTAGAAAGGGTCTATTATCCATTCTCTTGGATAGATTTTATAAATGATCCTTCTTTTGTAAAATTAGTCTTTAAATTTTTATTTTTTTACTTTTTGCTTAATTCAATTCTTACTAATTATTATGATTGAATGTAAAAGATGTTAAGATTCAAGAAGTGATAGATTGTAAAATTCAGGAAGAGCTAGAAGATAGCATAAAATAAAAGTAAATAATGTTAAATCTCAACAATCAACTTCATGAATACTATCTGCTGATTGAAAAAAAAGAAGAATTAAAAATCGAAGAAAAACACATTGCTTATTATTTACTGTGATTTTTATCCTTTGTATCCATAGTTTTTCTAGTTTCTTTGGATTCTTTAACAACGTCTATGTTGATCTTACGCGGTGTGGCATCAATTCCGCCTCTTTCCATCAATTTATAAAGTCTCTTATTATTAAATTCGGTTGAAAAATCCATTAACTCCTCCGCCAAAAGAATGTATGCAAATCCAGTTATAAACGGTAGTCCCCAAAATAACACTAAAATGGTAAGCATTATTAGAAAGAGTTCTTGTCCAGCACTCTGGATGGCGCTTTGGACATCCATTGTAATCGCAAATTCAACAAAAGTTATCAGCGCAGAAATTCCCGCAGCACCTTTCACGAGAGACTGTGCCCAAATACTTACGGGTTCAACATCTGCAGGTTTTCGATACTTTTTTGGTTCTCGAAAGTAGACGATTCCCGCATCATCAAGCAAATAATTGCCCGCATTGAAAAAAGCGAATACAGTAAATGATAGAATTAAGGGCAGAATACAAAGTATCATATATCCTACAATAAATTCTCCGAACTGATTTGGAGTTAATGTACTGAATGAGGTGCTATATCCTAAAATCGGTGCTAAGTAATTGTATAAATAAAATCCTATAGCCAAAGATAATAATAAGGGTACCATCACTCGTTTCAATTTTGAAAATGTGCCAAGATTCTTTCTTTGTTTCATATCGATTACATAAAATTTATTGATATACGCCTTAGAGAGTTTAAAAAAGACAGATCTTAATCGGATGAATAAATACGCAAAATATGGAGCAAAGAAATTATAAATGGCTGCGGTCAATGTAAGAAGCCCAAACCAGATAATCATTATTAGAAGGGTATAAATAATAATTTCCGAAATCCATGTTCCCGCAATTAGAGTGCTGTTGAAGACATTTAGTAATATCATGAATAAGAAGAAAGTAAGGGCAATAGTCACAATTGAGATTATTAAAGTGAATATGGTCAGCTTTTTCTTTTTAAGTGTGTTCTTGATATTTTCCTTGATGGGTTCAACTGAATATCTGAACTTCCCTCCATAATACACTAGTAAAAGCACTCCAATAATTATGATGGTTACTAAAAGGACAAATAAGGGGATTCCAAGCCCGTAAGGGAAGGCAGGAGATAAGAACATTCCTACTGGCTCTTGAGAAGAGATTACAGAGAATACAGTTCTTCCATTTGCAATAATATCATTAAGTCCATCTCCATTAAAATCTTTGATCATTATCATCTCCCCCACTTCATCATTCATATTAATGGTAGAAAAGGTTTTTTGAAAGAAGATATCCTTAATATTAAGGCGAAAGGTACGCATAGGACTTAGTTCACTGGTGGGAGGGATCATATTCATTGTTAATATTTCATTTATCCCATCAAAATTAAGGTCTTGATTGATGCTTACAGTTTTAGCCTCCTCTGGGATATAATCTTGTTGAAATATGTAATCGACATAGACCATTTGCGACCTGTCTTTCTGGATCACATACGCTGCTGTATAGCGAAATTTAAATTCATAGGCATAAAAATTATCTCCAAATAGCCCCGTATTCCCAATATATTCAAAAAGAATATATGATCTTCCATTATAGGCATCTCCAATGTCAGTAATATGGATGGTATTTATTCGTGAGGTAATAGTATCGGGAAGTAATGCAAACAAACTAAAATTATATAATTGCTCTCCATTTGACCCGTTTATTAAAGAGATGCTACTATTACACCCACCAAAATATTTGGCCAGTAGAATCTCTTTATTACCATCAGAATCTAAATCTTCTATTACTTGGTAATTGATATATCGATTAGCATCACCTTCATAGTCCGAAATATTTCTGCTATAAAGAGTTTCATTCAAATTTGGGGAATTTAGATTGTATAATATAAAATGAGACCTATTAATAAAGAGGAGTTGATTTGTATCATTATAACTATAGATTTCGATATTTGGTATAGGATTTCTTCTAGAATCATCGTACCCATGATACTCTCCTATTGATTTGTTAATTATTAACGAACCATTAAGGAGATAGCTAGTGATATATAAAAATTTTTGATATTCATCATTAGGATCCGATTCTGCTTCTAAAAAGAGAAGATCTCCTTTCGAATCTGTAAAATTACTCAAGACTGCTACATCCAGTATGGTATTATTGCAATAATCTATTCCGTTTATATCCAAAAGGGTTAGCCCGCTCACAAGCTTATTTTCATAAGCATCTTCATCAATAGTTTCGGACAATCTTGCTTCTACCACCCCTCGGTCAATGTCGAAAGAGAATCCCTCAAAACTCCAAGCTGGTGCGACAGTTGCCTTGCTAACAAGATAATCTGTAAATCCATCTCCATTTACATCGGAGATTGGATATACCCCCTTAATTGGACCATCATATGGTCGTTGAATAAGGGGTTCTTCTATATTATGAGAATCAAAGAGCATTAACATTCCCAAATTAGGAAAAGGATATTCTTTTTCAAAAGGAAGCCACTCATATAAATCTGTATAACAGAGAACTCGATCCATTCCTATTGAAAGACCATTAAATGATAATTCGGGTCCTTCCATGGCATTCAATTCAAAGGGGTATTTTTCTTGAAATTCTGCAAATTGAGAGCCTGGTTGGAGCTCCATTTGAGTTACCACCACCAGTCCGAGAATTCCAAAAATCAACAACGAAATGGCTAAAAAAATCATAGAATAAGCCTTAGACCGTCGTTTCAAATCCTCAAACTCAGTTTCTTCGTCGTTTGGATTTATAAATTGAGTTGTTTCGTTTTTTTTATTTTTTTTTTTTAGAAAATTCATAATTAATTATGAATATGAGCTATAAAATTAATAAAATTATTGATTTTCATAATATCTTAAGATGCAAAAAACAAGAAGATATAACCTCTATCTCTAAAAATCAAATAGAATTGATTGCAAATAATAATTCTTTTAATATCTTAATTTCCTAATAATAATTATTAGAAATATAATAGCTAAATTGTATTAGATATAAAAAACTTATATGTGATGGTTAAGAAATGTTAATGACAATTATTGTTTTACAGATATTACTTGCTGTAGGATTTATTGGGTTTTGGACATATTTTTTTATTGTTGAAAATCGAAATCCGGAGCGATCTGAGATATATTTAGCCTTCGAGCGGTCATTTCCCGTTCCCGATTTAGGCTGGATAACGCCATGTTTAATTATTTCTGCCATTGGATTACTAACAAATCAGAGCTATGGGGTTTTTTTTACAATCATCTCTGGAAGTTCGTTGATATTTTTGGGACTATTGGACATCTCATTTAATATTCAAAATGAAGGCTATAAGAAATCCATTTCAGATACTATAATGAATCTAGTTATTAATTTAATTTGCATAATCCTAGGTCCCATTTTTTTATTGTATGCTTGGATAATTTAACCTAAGAAAAGCCATATTCAGAGTAGTGAAAAAACATGACAAGCAAAAAATTGCTAAAGCAACAACCATTTAAAAATAAGATGGCACTTATTTGTGGTGCTTCAGAAGGTATTGGGTTTGCCACGGCAAAAGAGATTATTAAGCTGGGCGGAAGTGTATGCATAAATGCTCGTAGAGAGGAAAAGCTAAGAGAAGCAAAAGAGAAATTAGAAGACTTCAAAGTTGAAGAGGCTCAATTTATAGAATCAATTTCCTGCGATGCAACGAATAGAGAAAAATTGAAACCATTAATAGAAAAATTTATTGAGACGCATGGAATTCCCGATTTATTAATAAATGTGGTGGGTACTGCATTACCCAATTATATTGAGAAGTATACTCTTGATGATTTTAAACAACATATGGACATAAATTATTACGGACAATTGGTCCCTACCTTGATTCTCCTACCTCATTTCCAGGAGCGAAAGAGGGGTCATATTGCGTTTGTGGCGTCTGTAGCAGCATTTATAGGCCTAATAGGATATACTGCCTATACACCGACTAAGGCAGCAATAGTAGGTTTAGCTGAAACTCTAAAAAATGAACTTTCTCCTTATAATATTGATATATCCGTAGTTTTCCCACCTGATACGGATACCGCCACATTTGAACGAGAAAATCGAATGAAACCCGAGGAATGTAAACTTATTTCTGAACGAGCTGGTCTTCTACAACCCGAAGAGGTTGTGGAGCCTTTAATAGAGGGTATTATTAAAAAGAAGTTTTATATTACTCCCGGAGAAGCAGGATGGATGTTTTGGGCAAAAAGGCATTTTCCTAAATTAGTTTTTAATATACTTGAAAAAGACCTTAAAAAAGCACGAAAAAGATTAGGAAAATCCACAGATTACTGAAATTAACAACCTTTTTACATTCTTTTTTTATTATAAGCATTGTATCTATAACAATTACTAATTAACCATAATGAATAAATTACTCATAGAGAATCTGCTAAGCTGAAAGAGAGAGATTATTAAGTCAGATTGTGTAACTCTAATTTTAAACTACCTGCATCTGAGGGAGCGGTATTCTTGCTTCGAAGACCGCTCTAGCTATTGATTTAAATCCCGATTAAGGTGTAATACTTTTTCCTCATTTTGCTTGAAAAGCTTTCCTATACCTATAAGTTGTAATAATAAGTTGTAATATAGAGTACATTCCATAATCTCTGGTGAGGAATTGCCTAGAGAAAAGAAATTAATTCAAGAATTTAAAAAAATGACTTCTTTAGAGTAATAATTTTTAATAGGATACACCTCCGCTCTAAAAAGATGGCTATTCCGCCATTAAAAATGATAAAAAATTAGTAAATTCTATTTAAGAGATTAGTCTCCTTTTTTCACTTTGCCTTGAAAAGTAGTAAATTGGTTAAAGATTTTCGGATCAGAGTCAATTATTTTGGCAAAAATATTAACCGGAGAGGCTGCTTTCGGTTTTTCATTTGAACTAATTGGAGTTTTTCCGAAAAATATGCAAAATCCATTTCCATTCATCCAATATCCTATATCTCCCACCTCACATTCAACTTGTGAATTTTCCGCTTCAATTTCTACGGGAATCGGACCATATAATTCTTCTCCCCAGCGTGATAGTTCAAGATCTAAGGGTAAAGCTTCCCATATAGCCTTACAAGTAGATGGATTCTTTTCAACTAACAATTTCGCTCTGATTTGCCCAATTGTTTCATTTTCAATAATGATATGGTTCATTTGTGTTATTTTTCACCTTTTTTTTGTATAGTAATAAACCATTAAAATTAAGTATGATCTTAATAGCCTTTTGAGTTAAATAATTTGATAATTCAAATAGCTGGACGTTAGAAAGTGCTCTAAAAGAAGATGAAGATGGGTTAGAAATTCATTTAATGTGATTTTTTCCTCTTGGTATCGCTTAGTTAATCTTTTTATGATATATATTGGTAAAAAGGTGATGAACTTGACATCTGTAAGAAGAAAGACATATCCTCTAGCTTCAAAAACAAAATTAGCGTCTATTAATTCATTCAATACTGCTTCATTATTATTTAAATGATTTAATGCCTCAGCTATAGGCAAAGGTCCTTTTCGTAATGCTTTGAGAATTAAAATAAAATTTTTATCAAGCATATAGGACAGAATAGTGTCCAAATTATCTTGTTGTACTGGACTATAATTCTCGAAAAACTCTATTATACGGTCTTTATAGGCATATTCCATTTCATTAATATTGTCTAAATCGATTGCTTCGAAATATGTACTATTATTGGAAGGAGGAACACGGATAATTGATAGGTCTCTTACCAGAAAATAACATTCTTGACTGCCCGCTATTTTTTTTTTTGAAATAAGATTTTCACGGATGAATGTGATGAGGATTAGATCAAGATTGATCGTAGAAAACCCGTATTGATTTTCTAATACTTTTTTTAACTCTTTTTTCGAAATCACTCCATTTCGCATAATGTTCAGAATGGTGTGTTTAATTTTGTCTTTAAAAAAATTCAGAAAAAGCTCTTCTTTTTGTAATTTTGTAAAACTCTGAACCGAAATATTTGAATACGCTTCAAATATGGCATTAGATATTTTATTTGTGTTTATTAATTGGATTAAATCTTTTGAAATATTTGCAAGGAGATCGGGGTCTGAGTTTATGATATCATCGGTTTTTTCGTCGTTTTTAGCATAGACCAATACTAAGAAATAGATTTCCCCTTCAAATTTTTGGATAACAGAAATAAATCTATTTTCAATATCGTCTTTGGTGTATTGAATCATCTTATCCTCCTTATTGAGTTCATGGATTGTCCAAATCTTTAAAAAAAGATCCTTGGGAAATGAATCTTTTTCGGGAGGATATTGAATCAATGTTTCCGGTCCCGTAGATTTATTCCAATGAATAATAATAATTCGTTTCATGGATTTATAGGTTTTTATTTATATCTTTTAAAATCGATTAGTTCAAAATATTTTCTTTTAAAGTGATTTTTAACAAGTGGAGTGATACGGTCTTTCCATAATTGCTTATCGATTCCTGAGAGTTTATTTTTTTCTATTGGATAATTTTCATCGATATCATGTATAAAATTATTTAATTTGTGTCGCAATATTAATAATTCCTCCGTAATAATCAGAGCAAAAACGAGAGTCTTATAGGTATTAAATCCAAAAAGAATAAGTTTTCCTCCATGGTCAATGACACGAACTCGCTGATCTTCTCTGACAATTTCTTGTAGAATGGTGAGAAGTCCTATAAATCCACCAGCAGCTAAATCCGAGTCGCCCAGATTTTCCTCTTTGAAGGGAAAGTCATAAAGTAAAAGTCCCGAGGTGTGGATTACATATAAATGGATAAGATGTTCCGGCCAATTTTGCTCTTTCGCACTTAAGGTCTCTTTAGAGTTTACCAAAAAGAACAAGATAAAAATTGCGGCAATACTAATTATGGAATTCAAGAGTAATTCTGAGGTTAAATCACCCATACCAATATTCAAGATGTTTGTACGAAGATATAGTCCAATAAAAAGAAATGTAAAGCTCAATGTATAGGCAATTGCTAAATTTACTCCTATATCTGATTTATATGATATATCTCCTATTAAAAGAGGTATTGAAATATATAATATTAAGACACATATTACTGAGAAAGCTAATTCTGCGAGTACATTAGGTGCTATAAAAATTCTGATAAAATCCACTAATGAGATTGTTAAGATAGCACTTGAAACAACTGTTCTTCTCCCAAATAAGTCATAAATAAATCCAATGGAGATTGAAGTAAAGATTGCCAAAATAATTCCAGCAAGCAGTAAAGTAAAGAGTTCCCACTCTTTTTGTATCAAAAAAAGGTTTCTAAATGGAATATTAAGCCCCACGATAAATCCAAAAAACGTTAGCAATGTAAAATACTTTAGGAGTGAAACACCCACCTTTTTTCTTATCTGTTCTTTCTTTATTATAGGGATATAAATCAGCGGTGTTTCTGCTTTTCTTCTTTTATTTAGAAAAAAGATTGCGATACTATAGGTGATAATGGAATTAATAAAGATTAAGATGATTGAAATGAATAAAAGATTTAAAAAAATAAACACGCCCATTATTGTAGACAAATAAGAAAACACTCTTCCTCTTTCTAAAATTGTAGTACTTTCTATAAATGCGACGAGAAAAAATAAAAAGATAATTCCGGAAATAAAGGAATTAAGACTTAATAATAGCATTGGAAAGATGTCTAATTCTATTTTGAAAAAGATGGCATGGAAGATAATCAGAACTAAGGAAATTAACATTAGTGTGAGAAGAAGCGAGGTTTTTTTCCCTCTAATTCGATCTACAAAAAATCCTCCGGCAAGTAAGCCCATAAAAAGACTTAGCAATAACATCAAAGTTAAATTATTATGATATAGTAAGACTTCAATATCAAAGATGTAATAGATATTATTTTGCATTATCAAAACGAATACTAAATAAATAAGTTGTAAGGTAATAAAGTAGGATCGGGAAATTTCGAGATCTTTAAAAAAATGAGAGTAAGTCTTCTTAGTGCTCTTCAAGAAATACTGTTTTAAGTTGGAATGTCCCGGTAGATAGGCTTTTTGCTCATTTTTAATTGTATTTAAAGACTCTGATATTTCCGAAGGTTTTGTATCGCTGGGGCGTTTTGATTCGTTTTTAGAATTCATAGTTTTATAGCTCCGCTCGTAGCTAATATGTTATATTACATTAATCATAAAAAATTTCTTATATTAAAAGATTTCTTATTGGAATCAATTGAAATGACATATCTGTTATCATTTTGAGCTTAATCTAAGAAGTTTAGAAATACACTCTCACCTCTTTCCATGGAGTAAGGAAATAGTCTGAAGTAGTTTCAGTCCCCAAAAAGCTAAGAAAGTAGTTATTAGTAGTTGCTAAACTTAATACCAATACAACAGAAGAATTATTTATAAGAGCTAATATTTAATGAGATAACAGGTAAAATAAAAATGATTTAAACGATATTTCAAGATATGTTATCGGAGAAAAGAGAACTTGGATATTTATACATGTTTTTGGGTGTTTTCTTATTTGCAACAATCGAAATCACAGCAAAGATTATTATCTCGTTTTCAAAACTTCAACAGCATTTTTTTAGAATGGTCTTAGGCGTCATAATAATTGGAATAATTATCATTGCTCGTCGAAATTATAGTAATCCTTTACAATATTTTCGAAAATTCTGGAAGTTCATCATAGGTGCGGGTATAATATGGATTACCATCTGTTCTCCGATATTCTTTCTTGCACTTAATCTAACCAGAGCTTCCAATGCTGCCTTGCTTTTAGCGTCAAATCCTATTCTTGTAAGTCTGGGCTCTATGCTATTTTTAGGGGAAAAACGTACCAAAATTAAATTTATCTCAGTGTGTATTGGATTTTTGGGCTCATTTGTGGTGATTACAGAACTCCAATTCGGAAGCTTTAATATTGAGGAATTCATCGGGAATAGTTTAATCTTTATCTCGGTATTTGGATATTCGATTTATACGCTTATTAGTATTTTTGTTACTAAAAAATCTATGGAATTAGAAGATAAAGGAGGAGACTCATTACAAAAAATTGATTTAGCTTTAATTTTCAATTTTTGGGGATTTCTTATCGGAGTCATTTGTTTATCTCCGGTATTTCTATGGGAACTCCTCATCATAAACCCAATAACGATTGTTTCACAAGTAGATATACTATTGCTTTTTTACCTCGGAATAATGACTACGGGGGTTGCATATATTCTCTATACATTAGGTATAAATCGAGTGGAGCCCTCCAGGGGAGTTTTACTTTTTTATACAAAACCACTTATTGCAATGTTTTTTGCATGGCTTTTATTAGAAGAATCATTAACTATTTATTTTATTGTAGGATTTCTTCTCATTTTCGTTGCTGTAATGCTTTCTGAATGGGAAAAATTTAAATTACGCCAAACAAAAGAAGAAACAGACGTTACTTCTTCCTAATTATGGTTTTTAATAATGTTTTATCGTAAATTAAAAAAGAAGAGAAGATAAAAAGGTTGCTCATAAATTTGTTCATAGATTTAATCAATAGACATTTCTTTCCCGCATTTTTGTAAGAGAATTAAAAATACTTCAATCACTGTCCATAGCTTATGTGGTTGGCTGGGGTTGCTGATTCTTTAACTTTTCTGCCCTTTTTTTATAGTATCTACTTGTTACGTAATATAACGCAAAGATTACAAGCAAAACAATTGCAACGATGAGGAGAATGATATTAAAAGAATTTGACTGTGCCTCAATTTCAGCAATCGGAATTTGCTCGAAATTAATTGGAGGGGTGATTCCTAAAGACGCTCCTAAAAATGCATAGAAAAAGGCTCTGGGAATTGATCCTAAGAAGGTTGCAAGCGTATATTTTTTAGCATTTAAATCTACGATTCCCGCAGTATAACTGATGGGATCGAATGCGATGAAGGGGAGAAAACGCGCTATTAAGATTGCAGCTACTCCATATTTATCAATAAAATTGTCAGCCATCGCGATAGCAGACTCTCCTACAAGCTTTTCGGCAAGGGGCCTTCCGCCTTTTCTACTAATATAATAACAGAGCACTCCCGCAGCCACTGAACCAATAATGCCAAATACACCGCCTAAAACCCATCCCCAAATCATACCCGTCGAGAGCAATACTATCTCAGAAGGTATCGGAATTAATAGCCCTTGAACAGCCATTACCCCAATAAAAAGAAAAATCCCCCAGAAGCCTAAACTATAGATAGGATTTACAAACCAATCTACCACTAATCTATATAAGATGGTACTATCTACAAATACCAGAAGATAAATCAAATATAAGGAAATGCCTACTAAGATGATCATTACAATTATAAAAAATATTGTTTTAGCATCATAAGAACTAAAATCCACTAAATTCTTAAAATACTCCTTAATTCTTTCAGAAGTAGGATTTTGTTGATCATCAGTTTTTTCATTATTTTGTTCCATTTTTTTCGATTATGAATAAGGTTTTTTCTTATAAAAAATTCCATTAAGTAAAAACCTTTTCAAAACCATTCTAAAAGAACAATGACTCTAATCTTTGCTCATCGAGGAGCTAGTGGATATTGCCCAGAAAATACGATTCAATCTTTCAAAACAGCATTAGATATGAGTGCGGAAATAGAATCTGATATACGACTTACCAAAGACAAAGAATTGATCTGTTTTCACGATCCCTATATTATATGTGATAATAAGCACTACATAATTAGTGAATTAACCTTAAGCCAAATTAAAAAGATAAATTTTGAAGATAAAAGAGAAGTTCCCACCTTAAAAGAGGTATTTGAATGCTTTAATAAAGTAAAGGATTTGAAATACAGTTTCGATATTGGAAGTAAAGAAGCAGCTATAGGAATAATTGAGTTAGCAGAGCATTATTCAATAGTGAAAAATATATTCATCACGGATACACACCTGCCTATATTGAAAGCATTGAGAAATTGCGATCCGACACTAAAGCTTGTTCACACCATTCCACATGGAATTTCAAAATTAAATCAAAATAACGTGCCATCTCAGAAATTAAAAGAATGGAAAATCAATACCATTAATATAAAAGCAAATAAATATTATAAAGAAAATTTTGCAATAGCAATTAAAAATGAATTCAAATGTTTCTTTTGGGGAGTAAATACGAGAATTCGCATGAAAAATCTGCTTAGATTGAAGATAGATAATCACAAAGTAGATGCAATCTATACAGATTATCCCAATAAATTGATTGAAGTTCAAGAAAAATATGAATTGATTTAAAAAATAAATGTTTTAATAAAATTACTTTTGTAGGTAAAAGGAGTCAATTACCCACCACTAACGTTGTGGGCTTGTAACTAGAACTCTTCCTAACGATTCTATGGAATCGGTCATCGGA
>SHMU01000132.1 GCA_008080765.1 Promethearchaeota archaeon
ATTGCTTTAGACCACGATAAATAATAAGTTAAAAAAAATCGTATTTAAACTAAGGAAGTTATTTTTGATCAAATCCTAAATAGTAGAAAAAAAATAAATTAGTAATATCTTTCAATATTACCTAAAGAATTACTTATATAGCGAGTTTAGCTGATCTCCGTAAGTTTTTAAAACATTTCGACGTTTCAGCTTCATAGTTTGGGTAAGCATGCCGTTTTCAAGGCTGAAATCTTCATCAATGAATATCCATTTTTTAGGAATTTCATATCCTCCAAAATTGCCTTTTAATTGTTGTGTGGCTTGGTCTGCCAAGAATCTTTGTACATTAGCTTCTTTAATGAGAGCTTTATGATCATTAAAAGAAATATTTTGTTCCTTGGCATACTTTTGGAGCGCCTCAAAATCAGGAAAAATTATACCCACATTATATGGTTTTCCGTCACCAAACACCATCGCATTTGCAATATGAGGTGCTAATTTGAGCTCTTCTTCAATGGAAGCAGGATGTACATATTTCCCATTCTCAAGCTTATATTCTTCTTTGAATCTTCCTGTAATATAAAGAAAACCGTCTTCATCTAAACGGCCTCTATCACCCGTGCGCAATCCTCTTCCGAGTTTTTCATCTTCCACAAATACTTCCGCTGATTTTTGTGGTTTATTATGATACCCTTGCATTACATTGGGACCGAAACAGATGATTTCTCCATCCTCACTGTCCTCACCTACTCTGGATTTATCAATTACCACCGTCACATCTTTAATTGCTCTTCCTACACTTCCTAATTTATTTGATGCTGGTGTATTCATCGTTAAAGCCGGAGAGGTTTCCGTAAGACCATAACAATCAAAGGTTGGAATGCCCACGTCTATAAAGAACTGTCCAATCTCGGGATTCATCACCGCGCTTCCCGTGATAGCATATCGCAACTTGCCACCAAATAATTTTTTAATCTTCTTGAATACAATGGAAGAAATAAGTTTGCCTTTAAAACCTGGCTTTTCACCATTTCTAATTTTGGCTGCGGTATCTTTTGCTAATTCCAATAAATGAGCTTTTCCCTCTTCTTCTAGTTTATTATGAATTCCCGCATAAACTTTATTAAAAATTCGAGGGACGGCTATGAGGAGTGTAGGCTGTGCAATTGCAATTTCTGTCGTCAAATTATCCAAGGATTTCATCAATGCAATTGATGCTCCCGCATAAGTTCCGTGATTCAATTCAGCTGTCTGCCCAAAGGAATGAGCCCATGGCAGGATACTATAACTCCTGTCTTTTTCGCTGACATCAGGATATCCCAGATGTGCAGCTTTTACATTGGTTGCAAAATTGCCATGACTTAAAAGCACTCCTTTGGGGTCACCGGTAGTTCCAGAAGTGTAGATTAAGCCTGCAATATCGCTCCAATGGGGTTTTATGGAAGGCACGGGATTTTCTGATCCGAGCTTTTCCAAACCACTCATGGTATTTTCTCCTTCCCCTTGAATAAGATAAATATTTTCCAGCGACTGAATTTCATCCTTATAATGTTTAGTTTTTTCATATACCTCATTATCCACGACAAAAAGCACTTTTATCCCACCATCTTCTACAATGTATCGCCAAACTTTCTCCAGTTCTTTTTGATACATTGGGATCAGTCGTGCGCCGAGCCCATACGTTGCAAAAGCGATAATTGCCCAATCGATCGAGTTATTAATAATTAACCCTACCGCATCATCTTTTTTAATACCAATTTGTGCCAATCCAGAACGGAGATTATCCACTCTTTTAGAGGCTTCCTTGTAAGTAATCCACTCATATTTTCCCTCGTCATTTAGTTCTCCTAACCACGGGCGGTTGGGAAACTTCTTTACGCTATCTTCAAATAAATCGACGAGATTTGTCGGAGGATCTTCGAACCATTCTTCTTTCAAATAGTGTTCACTTTTTTCTTGATTTCATTATTTTTTTTTTAAATTTGTAATTCTCACTCTTATTAAAACATTGTGATTAAGAGTTGATTCTTTCTTTTTATAAATGTAGATTAACGCCAGATTAAAGCGGGTTTATTAGTATATATTGAATAAAAATCCGAGTTCTGCCTATCTCCATTTCAATTATTGCAAGATGATTCCATTCTTCATTAATTGTATTTTAGGGACTAATAAAATCATCTTTAACATTTGCATAATTAAGAATCTCTAATAAGTATTGCAAATAAGTACCTCTTGAAACTAAAAAAAACGAAAATATTAAAAAGAAAAGAAAAAGTTATTTAGGTCTTAATTCTCTTCGTAATATTTTTCCAACAACGGACTTTGGAAGCTCGGGGATTATCTCTATAATTCTTGGATATTTGTACGGAGATATATTCTCCTTACACCACTCCATCAACTCTTCTGTGGCTACCTTTCCTTGAAATTCTTCTTTTAAGGAAATATATGCCTTAATGGTTTGTCCTGTTTCTGGATCAGGTACTCCAACCACTCCTACTTCATTAACGGCAGGATGCATATAAATGAGATCTTCTACTTCTCTTGGAAACACAGAGTGTCCTTTATACTTAATCATGTCTCTCTTTCTATCTTTTATCCTTAGGTATCCATCTTTATCAATACAACCAATATCGGTAGTGTAATACCATGTACGCCCGTGATCATCTTTTCTGAGAGCATATTCTGTTGCTTCGGGTCTGTTTAAATATCCTTGCATAACTTGAGGTCCCGAACCGCAAATCTCTCCGATGTATTGAGTTTGTTCCGCTCCACATTCATCACAGTTATCCTGCATACATTGAGGGAGGATTTTTTTTCCTTCATCGGGGTCCACAATCTTTATATATGTATCAGATACGGGAAATCCCACCGTATTTTCTTTATATTTATGAAATGGTGAAGCTGTTAATAGTGGAGAAGTCTCACTCATTCCATAACCTTCAATAATTCTCGATCCCGTGATCTCTTCAAATTCTTGCTTGACTTCGAGTGGTAATGCGGAAGCACCGCTTAAACAAGCAACAAGTGTTTTTAATTTTCCTTTATAGTCTGCAGACTTAGGATCAAGATTAATTTTATTCCAAAGTGTGGGAACTCCAGGACCAAATGTAGCTCCTTCCTTTTGTATAATTTTCAACATTTTAGAGAGAGGTGTAGGTGGTTGAGGAAATAATATCATTTTATATCCATTAGATACCGCAATATTCATCCCAATAGATAACCCAAAGGAGTGTGCGAGTGGTAAAACAATAAACATACCCCCTTTTCCTAAGGTTTCCTCTAACTCCGGTAATTGTTTTTGAGACCATTCATTTGCCTGAATTGCATTTACTACTAAATTATAATGAGAGGTGCGTACCCCTTTGGGGAGTCCCGTGGTACCTCCCGTATAAATTAATACTGCTGTATCCTCTTGAGGATTGAAACTTACTTTCGGAATTTTTATAGGCGTTCCCCGTTCTAAAACCTCTTGGAACGCATGAAATATGATTTTATCCTGTTTTTGTGGCCATTCCTTCATATAGGGTACTTTTCCTAAAGCTTTTCCTAATACAGCTTTGATTTTTGGCAAATATTCCGCAATCTCTGTTAGAATTATATACTTCAGAGAAGGCATCTTTCGTAGATCTTTTCCATGAAGATGTTCTTCAAAAATAGAGTCCAAAATAATTAAGACTTTTGCTTTAGAATCGTTGATTTGATGTACGATCTCTACAAACCGATTAAGAGGAATTATCGGATTAGCAATCGCACCTATACGAGAAATAGCATAAAATGCTATGATAAATTGAGGTGTGTTGGGCAAGTCAATAGCCACTACATCTCCTTTCTTAATTCCCATCTTGGAAAGTGCACTTGCAAATTGATCTATCATTTGATCGGCTTCTCCATAAGTACATTTCCATCCTTCAAACCAGATTGCTTGCGAATCAGGATATTTTTTTGCGGTATCTCTGAACAATTGCCCCAAAGAAATGTGGGGATATTCTAGATGCCTTGGAACCTCTTCCGGCCAGTTTTCCATCCATGGTTGAGCAATATATTCATCGGAGATTTCTTGTTTAGACATACTTTTTGACCTTTTTTCTGATGATAATTGTAATATAAATATTCAACTCAGATATTTAAATGTTTAATTCTAATGAAAATGAATAATAATTCTTTATTAGATATATGAGTAAAAACAAATCCAAACCTTTTCTTTTGTTGATTTGTTCAATTTTATGAGAAAAAAGTGTTTAAAGAGAGTCCTATGATTTTCTTTCTATTATTTGTTTTTTCTTCAATGATGTGTTTGATATAATTGGAAATTTCTTTCCGCTTTTCTAAATTTGCTGGAATAGGTAATTTAATTTCCATGATTCTGCTTCCTATTGTAGCTATTGTTCCTTGTACAAATGTAATTGCTTGAATCTGCTTTTGAACGATGTCAAGATTCAAGAGAAATAGAAGGAGGTAGGAATCTATTGCTTGTGAGTTTTTAAGCAGTTTTAATTGATAAATATGGCTCTGGATAATAATTTTCGTGTCTAATTCGGTGATGTAAGCTGTTTTTCCAATAAGATTCGGACCTCCATCTTTTACAAGCAAGATATCTCCCTCCTCAATATTTTGATTCTCTTTGTACTGATGATAGATTTCCTCAGATGTTTTTTTATTCGAATCCAAATTTATCTCCCAATTAGCGATTTCACTTGTTCGAATAAATGGGATTTCCCCCAATCCGTATACGCTGGAACCAATTTCATCCCCTCGGGGGATGTATCCTAAATTGTTAGTATAAATAATCTTTTCAGCTACTAACTCTTTTATAGATTTTAATATGAATTGTTTATTAGATTCCAGGCGTTTTAAAGGTTTTTCGACACCTAAGTAATAACTAGGAATAAAAATATTCTTTTTAATATCATTAATATTGATTTTAAAGGTAGTTTGGTTTTTGGTATAATCAAATACTTCACATTCTAATGTTCTTTTCTCTAAGTTCTCTAAATCATCATTAATTATGGGATTTCCCCCTATCTCTTTTTTAATGGACCCATCATTATTTAACTTATAAAGAATATCCCCATCCTTATTATGACCTACATTTTCTACAATAGAAAAATCAATAAAATAACCATCTGGAATAATTTTTAATTTTTGGAAAAATAATATGCTTGTTTTATTACAAGTGAAGGGTTGAAAAGCATTTTGGTCTAATGAAATTACTCCTAAAATACGACCTTTTTTTTTTAAAAAATCCCAAATATATCTATCTGAGGGATTTCCAAAAAGACCTTCAGGAAGGATAATCCCCAATTTTCCTCCATCCTTTAATAATTGTACACATCTTTCGATAAACAAAATTTGCGGAGGCTGTTTTTTCCTTAGCTTGTTTCCTCTCTTCCATTTTGCATCCTTTTCTTTCCATTTATAAGCCAGCTGATAATTCCTCAAAATTTCCTTGTCATCAATGGGGATTTTCGCTCCAAATGGGGGATTTGTTAATATAACATCAAAACCATTATTTTTAATAGCTACTTTTACTTTGGGATCATAATTCTCTTGATCTAGTGAGTCCTCACAGAATACATTTGATGAGGCATCACTTAAAATGTCTAAGTATAATTTGCAGATTTTTGCCAAAAAGAAGTCTTTATCAATTCCATATAGATTTGATGCGATTATTTTATGTATTTCTTTTCTATCCTCCAGGAAATCACCTTTTTTCTTGCTTTTCTGCAAAAGAAATTCCATCGATTTCAGTAAAAATCCTCCATGACCACAAGCAGGATCCAATATTGTAGAAGTGATTTCAGGATTCAGATATTTTACCATAAAATCAACTACATTACTTGGCGTAAAAAATTGCCCATTTTCATCTTTTAAAATCTTGCTTACAAACACTTCAAAAGCGTCTTTAAATATATCTTTGGAAGATTTTAAAATAGATATCCCCTGTAATTTCTCAACAATTAAATATACTAACTTGGCGTTTAATCCGATTGTCTCATTCTCTTTTATGACGGAACTGTATTTCTGCTTTACTTCTAATTCAAAGAGTTTTTTTACTCGATTAAAAACATTTATAGGTTTTTCCGCTTCCATAATTTGAAAATCAACTATATCCTCCGAATCTTTATTAATCTCATCGATTAATTTACATAATAATAAATTAACAATTTCCTTAGAGCGCGTTCTCGTATCTGTATCAATATTTTTTAATTTTGCATATAAATGATTGTTGATCTTTTGGAAAACTCGTTTTAAATTTTTTATTTCTTTTAAGTCTTTTTTGTGTAGTGTTCCTTTGTTTCTTTCCTTCTCTATAAAATCAGTAATTTCAAATGGCATATAAATATATAAAATTTGATTCAATTAAATTATATAATTTTTACCTACAAATAATTAAATGGAATTAATTATATGACTTCAAAAGAAGAAAATTTATCAGAAGAAGAAAATTTTGGACAATTTATTCAATTTGCAAAAAAGAAACGTTTTGGAATTATTACACTCAATAGGACAGAAAGATCAAATGCATTTACCATTGATTTTTTGAAAGATTTGAAACGCACGATTACTTATTGTCAAGAAAATGATGCTATTCGAGGTATTATTCTTACTCATAATGGAACCTCTTTTAGTACGGGTATGGATTTAGAGTATATTGATGGGAGCGACCATAATGCGGTAAAAGATTTAGAAAAAACAGCAGCAGATATCTGCACACTATTATTTAATGGAAAACCGGCAATTTGTACTGTTAATGGACGAACTATGGGCGAGGGTGTTGTATTCATGATATGTTGCGATTATCGAATAGCGACCAATCAGAGTTTTTTTCAAATGCCAGAGATTTATTCGGGGATATTTCCAGGAACGGGATGCACTATTCTCTTTTCAAAAATTATTGGCATTTCTTGGACAAAACGCATGCTCATGTTTGCAGAGAAGATTGCATCTAAAGTCGCCCTTAAGATAAATTTAATTGATCAAATCGTGGAATCTGAGGAAAAACTACTGGAGAATGCGCTGGAAAAAGCTCGATTCCTCTCAACTAAGAATCAAGCTGTACTCAATGCGATAAAATTATGTTCAAATCATTTTCTCGATAAATCCTATGATAAAGCTTATGAACTGGAAAAAAAAGCATCCGCTTGGTATGAATTTACTGATAAAAGAAAGTTCCTAAGACAATTTAGAAATGAATTCTAATGTGAAAAAAATTAAGGTTAATCTTTTTTTTAAACTATTCTGACTTATGGAACACTGAAATGGAAAAGGGGATTAACCAGACGAGAATAGCAAACAAAAGGAACCACTCAAACAACGGATTTGCAACTAACACAAATAATATCAAGAATGTTAATGGTCCAATAATCCCATATACACCCAAAATTTTAGGAATCTTGGTCTCATAACGGACAATAAACAAGCCAATAAAGAAGGCGTTTAAAGTAAAACCTCCAAACGCCAGCTCGGAAGTAAGTCCATGTAAGCCAAATATATTGCGATCCTCACTGAAAATACCCACTCCAATATAGGATAAAGATCCCATTAATCCGAAAACTAGTGCCGCTTCCGCTAATCGTATTTTCTTTCTCGTGGTAGTTTTTAAATCTGGGATGAGAAATTGTTCAGTATAAAAAACAAAGGGTATGGATAACAATCCAGCGGCAATGCATGCTATATCATATAGGTATGGAGCTGGAGTATATTTTCCCCCTCCGAGATCACTTATCCAATTATCCCATATAGTATATCCCGTTGCAAGAGTAGCGACAATATGTCCTACTATTAATAATGAGATATAGATTCCCATTAAACTATACATTATACGTTTCACATTCTCTTCAGCGAGAAGTTTCTCAGAGAGATTATTTATTCTTTCTTTTAAGTTCATAATATATCAAATTTTATTTTTTTAAAATTGTTTTGTTAGTAATAATTATAATCTTAATGCTATTTAAAAATTAAATTCTAATTTAACTATTGTTTTAATTGAATTAATTTTTATTTTTATTATATGCAACCAGATGAATTTCAAGATATTTTATATGAAAATGATGTGAATGGTATTTTAACTGTAACAATAAATCGTCCCGAACGAAAGAATGCGCTATCTCCCCGTACATTACTGGAACTATGGTATGCAGTCGATAATGCAGAAAAGGATGAAAAAATAAAGATAATGATTTTAACCGGTGCTAAAAAAGCTAATGCATTTTGCTCAGGCGGCTATTTTACACAAGATTTTCATAAAGAAATCCCTAAAGAATATATTAATGAAATTGATTTAAAAGATATGGCATCCAAGAAGCTCTGTTTGAAGTTCTGGGGTTTTGAAAAACCCGTTATAACTGCAATTAATGGTCTTGCTGTGGGTGGAGGATTTACACTCCCACTAGTATGCTCTGATCTGGTATATATTTCTGAAGATGCGTGGATAGGATTTTATTTTATAAAAAGAGCCGTGATGCCCGATTTTGCAACTAGTTATTTGCTTCCCTTATTAGTTGGATTTCAAAAAGCGAAGGAATTATTCTTTTTTGGAGAACGTATTACCGCACGAGAAGCTTTTGATATGGGGTTAGGTATTAACCAAGTGCTTCCTTCAGAAGAGTTAATGGACTATACGAGACAACAAGCAATGCGTTTAATACCCCCCCAAGGACCAAGCTTAGCTATTAAATTAATGAAAAAAACAATGCACTCTTATTTTCGAGATATAATTGAAACGCAATTAGATTTAGAAAATAAAGGATGGCGAAAGACTTTAAAAAGTAAGGACTTTAAACGCTCCATTATTGCATTAAAAGAGAAAAAACCCACCGAATTTATCGGAAAATAGCGAAGGTCTCTGATAAGATCATTCTCTTTCTTGAAAGAGAAAACTTTTATTTTAAAACTACATATTACTAAAACAAGAACTATTTTAGAGAAAATTGTTGATTAAAACTTAGAAAAGATAGGTGATATATGTTGGTTGGAGATGATGATAACTCGAAAGTATATATCGGAAAGAAAAGATCGATGAACTATGTGATGTCTGCGATGGGCACTTTGAACGAAGGAAAACCTGCAAAACTTCTTGCTCGAGGACGGGCTATCTCGCGAGCAGTTGACGTTGGCGAATTATTAATTAGGAAATTTGCGAAGGGAACAAAATACGGCGACATCAGCATTACAACCGAAAAAGTAACCAATAAAGACGGCAGCGAAAGTAATGTGTCTGCCATCGAAATTGAGATACTGCCATCAGAAGACTAAATAAAAGACAAAGCATATTAATAGTATCGAATTTGTTCTAAAACCTTTAATAATGCGCCAAATTTTTTTATTTCTTTATTTTTCTTTTTCTTGCTATAGATTATATCCACATTATAAGGTTTTCTTGAATTCCTCTAAGGCTGATTGTACACGTTCTACATCGCTTATTTGAGCGGTACCTTTGCTGATCTTTTCCTGCAATTGTAGAAATGGATTGATAAGAGGATGTTGAATAAGAGTACACGTTTGATTTAAGGTATTTACATCATAGATCAAAGCTGACTCTAGATTGCCAGAAATTCCTAAAATATCCTTTAATAAAAGCTTTTTTTCATCAGAATAAGAGAGAATAACTATTTCCTCTGCCACTTGCGCTTTAGTCTTTTTATCTATTACTTTGAATTCACACATAAGATATAAAAGGAACTATTATTCTTAACAATTCCTCAAATTCAAATTCTTATTCACATTCAAATGCTTACCAAATTCCTCTTATAAAAAGAAGTAGAATCTCACTTATTACTAAGAATTTAGATCTCTTAAAGTTCTCGGATTTCATTTAATAAGTCGGCAGCCTCTTTTCTTTTTGTTATAAGCAGCTTCTTAAGTTCTTTTACTTTTTCAGTTTCATCATATTTGCCGGATTCATTGATCTGGTGTTCAAGGATTTCAATTGCTGTAAAAATTCCTTGAAGCGTATTACCCAGGTCGTGAGAATATTTATCTTTCAATTCATTTTTATGAGTATTCAATAATCTAAATTCTAAGTAAATAGTAAAAATGGTTAACAAGACGGTTATTACAAGAAGATAGCCATAATTAATAATAATGATAGGGATGTCATTTATAAAATAGAGCCCGAAGCCATATCCTTTGAAGCATATATATATACCAATAGGGAGATAGGCATAGCTTATTATTGCAATACTTAAAAGAAACCACTTTTTAGTCTTATTACTTATTTCTCTGATTTGTTTCCATTTCAAGAGTAGATAACTTATGGAACTAATCCATATGATATTTGTAACCAAAGAGGAAAATTGAATTACAATCGAAAAGCCGAATAAGAACAGAATTAAGTAATTAATACTCACTATTGTAAGAGCTACATAGAGAATAATTCTTTTAGAGATATCTATAATAAATAATATTAACGCCCAACATAGGAATAACATCGCCATTACTGCTAAAAACGCGTCATGAAATATTATTATGTCAATAAGAAACGGCTCTTCTAGTTGAAGCAAGAATAAGGGAATGATAGCAGACAGCTCCCATAAAAACCACCCCACACCTAAAACTAAATATTTAAAATCCTTAGTTTTCTTATAGAAATCGCTTGCAACTGCTGTATTTATGGTTCTTAAAAGGATTAAGATGATCAAACTAAATATGATTATCTGATTCATGTATTATACAGCTCTCTCTATTTTCATAAATCTTTGCAAAAGATGGGGGAATCCAAATCCTAAATAAAATTCTATTGATGAGCTAATTAAAATTAGACGAGAAATGGGTAATGTAATTAAATTTAGCGGTATTGAGGAATCTAAAAAGGAACCGATTGAAAATGACACGAATGCTGCAATGAGAAACTTTCCTTGAATTTGTACTCCACGACTTTTCGATTGCAAGGAAATTTTACCAAAAATGATTCCCGAAATTAAGAGAATAAGTACTACGGATATTAAGTATATCATCACGAAGCCCTTGAAGCGTATGTCTGTTTCGCTCTCTAAAACCCCCAATACTTGGGGATTGATAAAAATGTAATATAGATAAAAAATCTCAAAAATAAACCCTTCAATAAGTATGATAATGAGTATGGTCCTTTGATATTCTTTCCCAATCAAATCTGTTATTGCTTTTAAAAATAATACCATAAATATCGGTACAAACGTTATTGTTATTAATAAATAAAACTGAAGAGGTATACCCCTCTCAGAAATTAGATATACAATGAAGGAAATGGTTGAACCCCACCAAGGCGATGTCACACCTATCCAACTTACTCCCATATATAAAAATGTTGGATCTTTTAGAACAAAATATTTTCTACTTATCTTTATACTCACTATCCATGAAATTATTAGGAATAACAAGCTAAGACTCCCATTTACAATCTCAATTGTCTCATATTCTACCATAGCTAGCTTTTCTAAGGTACCTTCAGATTAGTTTTCAGACCTTGTTTTTAAATGGAGTTTTATTACAATAGATTTTTACTTAAATTATAAGTTTTATGATTTGCTACTCATTCTTAGGATTTGATCAAAAATAACTTCCTTAGTTTAAATACGATTTTTTTTAACTTATTATTTATCGTGGTCTAAAGCAATA
>SHMU01000133.1 GCA_008080765.1 Promethearchaeota archaeon
CATCCGATGACTTATCGCATCAACCCTCCTTGAAGGAGGAATCCTTTCTACGCACGTGGAAGGGGTTTACCGCGACAAACAGCCCTAAGATATGCCCGCCAGCTAATGCTTAGTGGACTCGCGGGAATCCCCGTCCTTTAGGGCGGGGAGGCTTCAATCCTTAATCCTGCTCGAAAAGATGGAGTTTACTTGTATTTCAATTGTAAAACTCATTAGCATTATAATTAAAAAATAAAAATGGTTATGAAATTATGAAAGATTATTCTGAGTGGAGTCCCGTTTTAGATTATGAATATGAGTCTGATTTTTTAGAAAGTCATGATCGCCCTTGGCTTCTATATCGACCCTCCTATATTCCTAAGTCAATTAAATTCGAATCAATTCCATTGCATGAGTTTATCAAAACGACTGCAAATAAAATTCCAAACAATGTCTGCGTGTATCATAAACCTACTGATAAAAAATATACATACAGAGAATTGAATTATATTTCAGACAAAGTTGCAAATGCCTTATTTCAAATTGGTATCAGAAAAGGCGATGCTGTTGGAGTTATGACCCCCAATTGTCCCGAATTTTTGTTTAGTTGTGTGGGGATTTTAGAAACGGGAGCTGCAGTTACTCCAATTAATCCCCTTCTCAAAGAATCAGATGTAGAACATATCATACGAGAAGCGGGAAATATAAAGACTGTGTTTGTACACAAAAGCAATTATAGAACAATGAAAAAAGTTAACAAAAAATTTGATTTAGACAATATTATCTTAATCGGTACAAAACAAGATAGGGATAATAACATACTATTTGAAGAATTGATTGAAGATGTGTTCCCTTCTCCCCCAGATATTAATATTAATCCTATGGAAGATCTTGCAGCAATATTATTTACCGGGGGAACAACTGGGCTTCCCAAAGGGGTAATGTTAACTCATAATAATATTGTTGCGGATGCGCTTCTTACACTTCATACAAATCGGAATAGTGAAGAACCTATCGAAGACAATTTTGGAAACACCGTCAATTTAAGCATTTTACCGCTCTGCCATACATTTGGCTTCGAAATCATGGTATCTGCATTATATGGGGGCGCAATGCTTGTTATGTTTGCTTCATTTAATCCTTCAGAGGTTTTAGAAGCTTTAGAATATTATGAGGTGTCTATCTTTGTAGGGGTCCCAGTTATGTATCAAATGCTCATTCATTCTCATGATTTTACTGAAAAAGATCTATCAAATATGGAACAAGCCAATTCTGGCTCCGCAGCATTAGCACCTGAACTTGCGAGGAAATGGGAAAAAATCGTTGGTATAAAAGTTGGTCAAGGATTTGGGTTAACTGAAAGCTCACCTATTACTCATATCCCTGCTCCTTGGATGCCCGAGGTTAAATCGGAAAGCATCGGAATTCCACTAATTAATACAGACGCAAAAATCGTAAATCCTGAAACTCTTGAAGAAGTGCCAACAGGTTATACTGGAGAACTTATGATTAAAGGACCTCAAGTAATGAAGGGATATTGGAATAAACCAAAATTAACAGAAAATACAATCATAGATGGATGGCTCAAGACGGGAGATCTTGCTCGAATGGATGAGCAAGGATATTTTTATATAGAAGGAAGGACTAAGGATATAATTAAATATAAGGGGTATAAGGTAATGCCAAAAGAGGTGGAAGAAAAACTGTTTGAACATCCCGCCATTCTGGAAGCGGGTGTTGTTTCAGCACCCGATCCTAATATTGGGGAAACTATCAAAGCCTATGTTGTGCTAAAATCAAAATATAGGGATAGTAAAATAACGGAACGCGATATAATTGAATGGTCTAAAGAAAGATTAGCTGGCTATAAATATCCCAGGAAAGTTGAATTTCTTAAAGCGTTACCAAGAACAATGGTCGGTAAAACATTTCGAAGAAAATTAAGGGAGATGGCAACCAATAAATGAATAGATAATTCCTGATTTCAAGCAGAAGGATTATCATTGCTTTCAGATCTATTTATAATTCCATTTTCTCTGTGATTTGCATTTTTTTAAGTGAAAGAAAGCTTATAAGATAAAACACACCCATTGAGCCTAGTGAAAGAGTAATAATCACGGGATTTTGTTGATTTGAACCAATAAAGAGTACTCCCATCAAAATGGAACCCAAAGTCTTTCCTAATGAAATGCTAAAATTTAAAGACCCATAATATGAGCCCGAGATTTCGGACACTTTTTCTTCTAAAGAAGTCTTATCTAAAATACGCATTTTTGCGGCATCATATACCAAAATAGCACCCAGGGGTGTAGAAAATAAAGGATACGCATACAAAGTCCCAAGAATCGTACCAATAGCTACAACAAAAAGAATGATATTAAAAATGTAAGATTTAATATCAAATAAATATAGTAAGACTACAAAAGAAGAGAGAGCCGCTGCAATAATACAAAATGAGTATTTCTGTTTCAATTCCTTTTTTTGAAAAAATAAAGAAAAGAGTACATACCAACTGATTTTTGCAATGGTTGAGAGTAGAATATAAATAAAAAATTCACTCTCTCTGAATTTTAAAACATATGTAAGAAATGGAATAATCGCTACCCCTAATATATTTGATGAGATATGATTAAAGAATTGTACTGAAAGAAATTTTCGATATTTCTTATCTTTTAAAGGAGGTAGAATTTGATGGAATGCCTTTCTTAGAGAAATTGTGGCACTTGGATAGGTAAACGCGGAGTAATGAGATTCATCAACAGAAATATATACTAGAAGGATAGTAATCACAGCTAAACTCGTGGAAAGAATGCCAATAATGGGAATCCAAAAAATCATAATTTTCCCTGATGATTCCCACCACTTCACTTTTTCTGGATCTACTAAATTTTGGATAATTAGCGGTAAGAGCAATGCAATTATTGAAGATATAATTAGGAAGATACCTTGCATCGTTGCAACAGAGCTTCTAGCTTTCTTTGATTGAAATTGCTCGGGAAACATTGCAAGGTAAGCAGTATAGAGTAATGTATCGGAAAGAGCAATGCATACCATAACAATCCAGAAAAAAATGGCAGTTGGCAAGTAAAAGGTATTCTCTTGAGGACAATAAAAGGGAGGTATCCAAATTATTATGTTTGATATAATCCAAAGTGGTAATCCGATCAATAAAAAAGGCCGCCTCCGCCCTCTCTTTCCTGGTTTTTTTTTATCAATTACTACTCCCCAGAGAATTGAAAAAAGGGCACTTATAATTAAATATACACTCACTCCGATCGAAACATAAAGAGATGCTAAATTAATCGTATATACATAGAATTGAAATATAAAAGTACTTATCAATATGCGTAGCAAGAATATGCCAAAAGTACCCAGGGAGTATCCAAGTTTATTTTTTCCCCGTAGTTCTTGATGCCTTAGTTCTTGATGTTTTATATCTTCTGGACTCATATTATGCTCTTATATTTTGCTGTTTACTTAGTTTACTTCCATATTCATAGAATATAAGGAATGATTCAGCTGCGCTTTGAACATTTGGAAACACTAAGAAATCGTCCCTTATAAATCGTTTGTATATCCTCTCGCGTAATTCACTTTTATATTCATGAAGAATTAGAATGAACACTTTATTTAGTGATTCGGTGAAATTCTTTAATTTTAGTAAATTTTTATAATACTTCTTGAACCGATCATTTTCGATATCGCTCCATGCATCCGTTTCTACCAATACTAAATCTATATGGTTCGCTTCAATTGAAGTTTTACAAATTTGATAATATTCTTCTGTATCAGAAATCCACGGTAAGTCAAGGGGATTTGCTAAACTCCCAATCTTGAGAGGATAAATTTTCTTTAACTCATTAACCATCTTTCCCTCAAAATGGGGCATTTTTAGTCCCAATTTCATCAAAACATCCGTAGCTAATATCCCAAAACCCCCAGACCATAGAATTACGAGCACTTTTTTATCCTTTGGATAGATTATTTGTCCCGGTAATATCTTAAAGCGCTGTATATAGCCATCAAATAAGTACATATAATTAAGCAATGCTTCTAAGGAAGGAGGCACTCTAATAATGGGTGTTTGCTTGTAGATCGCATCCCATATCGCATTTTTTGTAGCGATGGACCCTGTGTGAGATAGTACTGCTTTTTTTCCTCTTTCTGTAATTCCTCCTCTCATGAATAAAACCGGCTTTTTCATAATTTTTAAAATACTCAATAATTCAAGCCCACTTTTAGGATGTAAAAAAGAAAAACCTTCAAAATACACACAAATTAAATCTGTCTCAATATCCTCATTGAAGTATTCTAAAACTTCTGCAATTTGAACATCAACACAATTACCAATACTTATCCCATTTTTAAAAAGCAGTTGATATTTACTATTTGCAAATTTTATTATTCTCGAATGGAGATCTCCAGATTGAGATATCAAACTAATATTTCCTGATTTAATGGGAAACCAAGGATAATATGCCACTTTACCTTCTGGTGAATAGATTCCCATACAGTTAGGACCAATTGCTCTCGTATTAGGGTTAGCATCAAGTAAATGTTTGAGCTCCTTTTCAATGTTCATCCCAATCTCGTCTGATTCTCCCGTGCCCGCAGTAAAAACATGAATAAATTTGATCTTTTTTTTCGAAAGTATCGCTTCAAGAGATGAAATCAACAATTCTCTTCTAATTGAGAGAATAAGTAGATCGAATTGTTTGATTGGAATTTCCTCAAGAGATTTATAACATTTTATTCCCAGAATTTCATCCTCTGTAGAGGAGTTTAGGTAAAGATTAGACAATTCAAATCCTTGATGTATAAAACCTTCGATAAAGAACGATATTTTTGGTTTTGCATCAAATATCAGAACGGTTTTTGGATTAAATAAATCATCTAAAGACATAACCTTCTCTATTGAATTAATTTTATCCATTTTATACAAAGAGGTGATTTCAATAAAATTTTATTTAGTTTTTCTTGAAAAGACTCTTTTCATGAGCGATCTTCTCTCTTGTGTCTCCTCCTTTACTATCTCTTCTTCGGGACCTTTCCAGAAAGGTCTCACGGAAGGCAAAACTTTAATATTTTTAAGTTTAAAAATGAGAAGTGTGCATAAATTAATAATTAGTATGTTAGAAATTAGAAGGATTAAACTTCCCAGAGAAAGAGCGCCATCAAGATATACCAAAGCGAGCCCCACATTAGCTGCTGGTGGCATTAGAGATAAGGCAATCGCAATCCCAACGATAGAAGATCTTAGTCTTCCGGTCACAGTAAAGCCAGCTGCGACACCACCACATGTTGATATAACAATATCAAACAAATTAGGAAAGGATCTAATTCGCATTTCATTAGTGGGATTGGGTAATTGAACGATAAATCTACCAAATAATCCCAATAATAATCCCGCAGTAATTGCCATTAGTAATCCCAGTGATTGAGATATAAGACTTTTCTTCAATACCCACTTATTTTTGGTGATAACGCTGAAGGATAGTCCTAAGATCGGTCCCATTAAGGGAGATAATATCATAGATGCGATGAGAATTATTGCTGAATCAGTCAAAAGTCCGACACCTGCAATTATCGCACTCAAAAGGATGAATAAAAAGTAGTTAAAAGAAGGCTGGGAGTTCTCGATAATATCTTTTTCAATCTCCTCTACTGACACCCGTTCTGCGATTTGAGCCCTTCTCTTTTTCTTTTCCTTCTCTGACTCCGTCATATCAAGGCGGGGAATTGTTGTTTCAAGATTTAGAATATCTACAATCCCATATTTTGTACCTACTCCTATCTTATTTAAGGCTTCGATAATCTCGGGTACAAACGTCTTTCTATGTCTAATAATGATGAGCGTATTAAATTCACTTTTTAGCATTATCATATGTTTTATTTGAAGCTCTCCTTGCAAAACCGCGAGAACTCTTTCGATATTTTCTTTTGGTTCATTAGGAATGGTCACTTGTACTTGTCTCATATCTTTTAATCTCCTTTTTAATAATTCTCTAAAATTAATTTAAAAAGCCAGTCATTAAAATCTTTGATTAAAAATATAATATAATATATCAGTTTTAGTTGTATTAAACTATTTCTATTTTTATTGATAAAATCCATATATACCAATGAATGAAATATAAGGCGGTCTTGATTTGAAAAAATAGATTTAAACTAAATGATACGTTCTTAGTGGAGAAAAGAATTGATTTATTATAATAAAAAACCTCCTTAATTTGAACTTAAGTCCAAGAGATGGACTAAATTAGAGACCTATACCTTCCCTTTTAAAGGGATCTTAGAAATAATGAAATTTAAATAAGATCTCATATTTTTCAAATTAAAAAGTTGTGTGAATACAATTCACATCTTTCAGTATAGAAAATGTCTGATGACTCAAAGTTAGATGAAATAAGAAGAAAGAAATTTGAAGCGTACATGAACCTTAAGACACTGCCCAAAGATATCGTAGAAGTAGATACTCCGCAAGGATTTACTGAATTAGTACAAAAATATCCCGAAAACATAATGGTAATAGATTTTTGGGCAACATGGTGCGCTCCTTGTATGAGTTTTGCCCCAATATTTGAACAACTTCATCAAGAATATGGAGAACATTTCATTTTTTCCAAAGTTAATGTCGATGCCAACCCTCAAATCGCTCAGACTTACGGAATAACGGGCATTCCTACCACACTTTTCCTTAAAAATGGGCAAGTATTACGAAAACAAGTCGGTGCGGTGGGATATCAAACTATGAAGATTCTTCTTGACAAATTTAAATCTTAAATACTATTATTACTTCATTTTTTATAATAAAAAGAGAGTTAAAGGATAAGGGTGTGATCAGTAATTAAAAGTATATCAGAACAAATTGAAGAACTTGAAAAAAAAGACTATCAGAAATTAAAACAAAAAGAAGTTTTTAAATCAGAAAATCTGTTTAATTGCATATTGGGCTTGAATGAACTAGAAACACGTATATTTGCATACTTATTAAAAAATCAAGATGTAAGCACCTCCCGACTAACTGATTTATTTAATATGGATAGAAGTTCCATTCAACGAGCACTGAAAACACTCATCGATATGGATCTCATTACAAGAAAATCTATGTCTCTTAAGCAGTATTGTCATTTAAAAAATCATCCTTCCATCTCAAAAAGGGGATATCTATATGTCTATAATGCAATGAATATTACTTCTATAAAGAAAAGAATGAGTTCATTACTTAATACTTGGTTTGATTCAATGATCAATAAAATTCAACATCTTGATTCGCTTTTTGATTGTTATGAAGAGGATGGAAAACTCTGCTAATCTAATCATTTTTCAATAGGAAAAACCATTTCGCATGTGTTCCTCTTGATTAAGTAGTATATCCATTATCTCAATTTTGAAATGATATATTAATTCCTTAAATTCAAAAATTATTTCACATTACTTGATTTATAATGAGGGGAAATTATTTTCGTTATTGAACAATGGGTTTCTTAAAATTTTGGTTTAATAAAGTATTTGTCAGGGATATTGAACTCACGAAAGAAGGTTTTGGATATTTTGTGGTAGGATTTATTCATTTTTTGTTTAATTTGGAAACGCTGTTATTTTATTTTATAAATATTCCCGCGCAGATTGATCTGTTTCTGTTAAGCAGCATTGCCCTTTTTTCCATTACGCTAAGCTTCTTTTTAGGGGGTCTCATTATAGATAAAATAAAAAAACGGATGAAGGGTATTATGTATTTTTCTGCCTTTATACCCACCGGATACTTGTTGATACTTATTCCCACTCATATCTCTATGTTCATTGGAGTTGCTTTAGTAATTATCTTTTCAGCACTTATTCTTATCGATCTATTAACGATTTTTACCCACGAGACCACCATATTAAATCGCGGAAGACTATTAAGTTATTCCTTAACATTCTCTTTTATTCCCGCATCTCTCTTAGCTTTTATCACCAGCTTTTATCTGTTTCTTGCTCCTGTAGTAAATATAGTATTTTTTCTTGGAATTTATAGGATTGCTGGGCATTATTCTTATGTTGAAACTAAAGAACGCTTGCAATCTACGAAAAAATTTAAGCAGATCCTTAGCGGCCAATCTATTATAGGATATTTAACGGCATTCCTTACCTTAGGATTTGTATTAGGAAATGCATTTCCTTACGGTGAAGAGGTGTTTGCAGAACCCATTAGTTTCTTAATCACACTTCTATTCAGTATTGCAATTTCTGGAATTTTGTTAGATAATCAGGGAAGAAAATGGAGCTTCACAGCATCAATTCTTACCATATCAATTATTATCATATTTTCAGGAATTCTTCGAGATCTCTTAACGGGAATTTTTGTAGCCGTTTCGATGCCATTCACATTTGTTTTATTATTTACCCTTATCGGCGACTTTTCTACAGAAAGAAATACGCTTAAATATCGGGGACGTATCACAAGTAGCTTTATCTTTTCTGGAATTATGGGATTCTTTTTAGGAATGTTTATTCATTTTTTTTTCATCGATTTGTATATAATGAATCCCACTTTCTGGTGGATTCCCGAGCTAGTAGATGGAATTAATCCTCTTTTTCTAATTATTATTCTTGTATGGATTATGCCATTGCCCGAGATCCTTTCCAGTAAAGAGGCAGATTGGGCAGACTCGCTCGTCGATCTTTATGTGTTCAATAAAAATTCGGTATGTCTCTATTCTAAACGGTTTTCTGGGCAACTTCAAGAAAGTAGATTAAGCGAAGACCTAGTCACAGGAGGCCTCACGGGAGTTCTAAGCCTAATCTCTGAAATCACTAATGAAAAAAAACATCTGAGGATGATAGATAAAGGAGAACTCAAAATTTATTTCTCTTACGGCACACATATTATTCTTGCACTCACAGCCCAAAAATATCTTCCTGTGCTCTTTAAAAAAAGCGAACAATTCATAAAACGATTTGAAAAAATATATCACCAACAACTATCCCAATTTTTCGGAGAAACCACTCAGTTTTCCGAAACTGAGACTATTATTAATCGATATTTTTCTTGATTATTCTATTATTTATATAATCCTTTATTTCAGCAATAGTCTTCACAATTATATATTCATTTATTAATTAAATCATAGACAATTCGATAAATAAAAAATGAGAGAAATCTTTTTCCTCTCAAAATGATTTCAAAGATTGGGAATAGTGCTGAGTTGAACTACTCCTTCTTAAAGGAAAGAAATTCGTGTACATCCTCCCTTCGTGTTGGAACCTCCTCTTTCCTTGAGACGTACCCATGCAAATCCGAAAGAATGTTGAGAGGTCTTACGGTCTCTCCGGAGGGTTGAAGCCCCGTAGGCCCTACGGTAGTAGTATCATGGAAGAACCCCTCACTTATATAAGATTAGAGTGTGAAAGGGTTTTAATTGTTTTTGGAACAAAAAAATAGAGCTCAATTCATCTCCATGCTAAACCATGGAGTCTTCTTGAAAGATGATGATAAAGAAATAATAGGTTAAACAAAAAAATAAAAAAACAAAAAAACAAAAAAAGTCGAAGGTTATGCGCTCTCTAACATAAATAACATATTCCCGTGGGGAATAAAGAATCGGTCTTTTTCCTTGATGATAACCGTATGAAAGTATTCTGCTAAGCCAAGAAAGCCTCTTATAACACTTTCATCCTCTTCAAATACAAATTTTATGTGAGCAATTCCATTTTTAGCTGAGATCTTCACATCCTCGTACACACGCTCATCAATCAGCGGGATTTTTAACTCGTTTATAATCTCGAAGACCCTCTTAACGAAAAGTTCTGTGCTCGTGGTTCTAACACCTTTTTGATTATTTTTTGATTATTTTAATTATATTATTATAATGGTTTACAAATTTTATAATTTAATATAAATAAAGAAATAATATATCTTTTTATATTTTAAGGTCTCAAATTCTCTTAAAGGATAATAAATAAAGAATTGGTATGAGTAAAAGAGAGATGCTTAATCGTGAAATTGTGGTAAATTCTCTATGGGATTGATCAATAGGAAAATTATTTGAGTTATGATAACTTAAAATCGGGATAACTTCACAAATAATTTAGTTTAGTTTGAAACAGATAAGTTATGCAATTAGAGGCAAAAGTTATTACAAACGTGCTATTTAATCATTGCAAATTTTCCTCCTTTTAATTTTGCCAAAATTTTTAAGAACGCTACTTTAATTAAACTGCAAGGTAATAGATCTGTTAAATCAAAAAGAGAGATACCAAAAGCTTTTCGTATTGCAGTACCTACTGCGGCAATATTGAGATGTTCATTGATATAATACACCTCTATATTATCTTTTTTACTTCTTTGTTGAAAGTAATCTTTAAGTTCCTTTACCGCACATGGACCATTAACAATAAATGGACCATCATAGTGATCAAGTTCTTTTGAATCATGCCCCTTTCCATAAATTACCACACATTTTTTTAATTCACTTTGAGTACCAAACCATATAAATAATAAATCGAGAAAGGAACATCCTGTTTTACAGACTTTTTCTGTGCCTCGTAGTATTTTAATTGTTTGAGGTAGTGTTTTGGGGATATTTTTATGATGCAATTGGATTTTATATTCATCAAGTATCTTATGAGAAGGAAGGACTTCTATTTGTTTAAGATCATTGATGCCAAAACCTCTTTCTGCTGCGATCTCAATGTGCTTTATATTATCAATACCAATTAAATAAGATCCGATAGTATCTACAGCCACGGGATCTATGCCGCTTATTAATAAATTCATGGGTGTTTCCCATTCAGGAAAGACTGCCATAGGACCATAATCAACCGTGGTGGTTGCATCGACTAGGTTGAAATTAGGTTGAAATACATTCATGATATCGACAACTTTCTCGTGGATTAAGTGGTGCTTATACATCTTTTCTTTGTCATATAACAATCCAAGTTGATTTTTGATAGATATTGTGGCCTCCGCTAAGATATGACTTTTTAATCGTGGGATATTTATATAGGTATTTTTATTTTTATCTTCAATCAGATTTTCATATAAGATCTTTGGGATGGGAATTTTTCGATCTAAGACTTCGCCATTAAAGTCGATTTTTATTGATTTTTCTTCATCTAAATAAAGCGGTTTTGCTCCCAATTTTTTTATTTTTTTGCCTAAATCATCTACTTGGAACACTAATCGCATAAAACTTCCCACAGCAGAATTATCCATAACATAAATTTTTTTAAAATTATCTTTTTTTCTTTGGATGACTTTAATCGTGGCAAGCAGTACATCATGAGAGGTCATAGCAGTTTTAAATTGGAATGTTCCATTAAATTTGATAAATACATTTCCTTTTACAATGGAATCAAGACCTCCAAATTGATCAAAGCTTTGTTGTATATACGATTCTAATTTTGATTTGTTTTTAATTGGTGTAATTCATAGTAGAATAAAATATCCTTAAACATAGACACTATATTAATCAATATCTTACTTGAATACTATTGTTCTTTTAATAAAAAGACCTCCTTTTACTTTACATGTACTCGATTGGAACCGCAGCGGAACTG
>SHMU01000134.1 GCA_008080765.1 Promethearchaeota archaeon
ATCTCACCCACAGCATAAACCATGTAGATGCTCTGCGAAATTCATCCCCTCCATGAATGGAGGGGACTTCTTTCGCAATTAGTTAAAAACTGAACAATATGAATTGTAAAATAAATGAACTCTTTTTTTATAATATGTAGGCAATTTGCGTTGCTTTTTTATAAATCTTAGACTTCACCCGAGATCTTGGTTTTAAATCCATAGAGAAGAACAATTTTGAAATATCATTTATTCAGGTGATATCTTATATTTTAGGACCTATCATTGTATAGATAGTGCCGAAATTCATTTTTTTTACAGGAGCTCTTTTCATTTCAATCCACGTGACCCCATCCCATCGATGAATCTTATTTGAGTGAGGATTACGCTCTCTGATATTGATATCCTCATAAATAGGCCCTAAAAAGCGTCATAAATACTTTTTACTTCCAAGTGTCCCCCCATGATGCCAGCTTCCAGGTAATTGCGTTTCAAATTGCCACATGTTCGCTTCATAATTATAGACCATATGCTGTCGTTTTATGGGACCATTATAATTTGAAATTTTTGGATTATAAAACATTTCATTAGTATTCCTGCCCCTATAAAATGAAGTTCCTCCTGCCATTTATCTCCAGAACCATCTGTTGTAGGAATCGGACAAGGGGTCATCACTTCCCAAGTATCTGTTTTAGGATTATATCTTTGATTTAAGGCTCCTCTGTAGATATTTTGCTCGGGATCATTTCCCGTATTTCCCGTCGAATAATAAATCCAACCTTTATGAAATGTCGGCAATGGAAATGATTGTGTATAGGGAGCATCGCCAACTGTGGTGTCCCACTCATCATTGACCAAATAATATCTCCAATTCCAATTGACGCGACTGGCAGGACCATGCTCATCATCTCCTCCAAAGAAATAGACATATTGGTCATCAATTACCGGATAATGTTTTCCCAATTTACTGCGGGGCTTGGGCATCTTATCGTAGAGCTGCCACTCGTTCTCTTCTATATCATATACTTGTAGATAGGGAGAACATCCTTTATGGGGTTTGGTTTTAGCTCCAAAACAATAGATTTTATTGCAAAAAAAGGTCCAGCCCGCACCCTGGACGGCATGAGACATCGGCGCTAATTCCCCGTTTTGGCTACTATACCACTCATCGACATCGATATGATATACGGTGGTGTCTTTAAGGGCATATTTATTCTCAATCCTCCCCCCGATCGCCCATAAAAACTCTCCTCCTATTAGGTCTTTATTCATGAGTATTGGATTACTCAATTTAAGATGATACTTGCTGATTTAAAAGGTTTTATGTGGAATATTATTAATGAGGTGTAATTGAGATTCTTTTGAACTTATTAACGGAGAGCCCACCTTAACGGTACTGCCTTATTACTGAATCATTGAAGATATGAAGGGTTTCAAAAGTTCCGGGTTTTTTTATTATATTTCACTCATTTATATTTCAAAAACCACATATTTATTGTCAAGTGACAAGTTATTACTATTGACAAAATAGTGATTTCATCACTATTCTTTTTTCGAATGCATTTTTAAAAAAAACGATTGTATATGACTAATCCTAATAATTTACTAAAGAAGAAACCAAAAAAAGAGAAAGAAGAGAGAGAAGAGAAGAAAGACGCTTTTTGGAAAAGCCGTCATGTTTATGAAAATGTGTTTAATGCCATTCAAGATGGTATTTCTATTCTTGATAGAAATCTCAATATTATTCAAGTAAATCATTGGATGGAAAAAATGTATAAAATTCATCATCCACTACCGGGGAAAAAATGTTATGAAGTCTATCAGCAAAGAAAGTGGATATGTCCGTGGTGCCCCTCACTTCCTGCGTTAAGGGATGGACAATTGCATACCACAATCGTACCCTATCCTTCTAAAGAAAGTCCCACGGGCTGGATAGAATTGACTGCTTATCCTATTGTAGACGATAAAGGAAAAATCCTCGGCATTATTGAGCATGTGAAAGATATTACGAAACAAACACTTGCTGCAAAGAAATTAAAAGCAGAGCTTGAAAAAAAGGATTTTTATAAAGATTTACTCGCCCATGACATGAGTAATATCCTTCATACCATTAAAGCATCTATATTATTAATGGAACACTATAAAGATAATTCCTTTAGTTCTGAAAGCAGAACAGACATATTTCAGATGATTGAACAGCAGATTGAAAGAGGTGCCTCGCTCCTTTCAAATGTCAGAAAGCTTTCCGAGATAGAAACTATAAAAGAGAATCTCTCTACTCTCGATCTCAAGAAAACACTCGAGATCACTTTAGCAGAAATGTATTCCAAAGTCCATAAAAAAGAATTGATCATTTCCAAAGATTTTCCTCCAGAAACTATCTATGTGAAAGGAGGTACACTCTTAGCGGACGCCTTAGAAAATATTATCCTAAATGGAATTCTCCATAATGAAAATCCCACCATTCAACTCTGGATTAAAATCACTCCCTTTCAGCAAAGCTCTCAAGAATGCTTGAAGCTCGAAATCGCTGATAATGGGATTGGAATTAGCGATGAGAGAAAGACGAGTATTTTTAGCCGCGAGTACCATACGAGTAAAGAGAAAGGAGGAATGGGACTCGGATTATTGCTGGCAAAAAAAATTATTAAGGCATATGGAGGGCAAATCTCGGTTGAGAATCATGTACCCGAAGACTTCACACTAGGAAGTAATTTTGTTATCACCCTCCAAAAGGCAAAATAATTTCACGGGACAATTCGGTTTGAATGAAACTCTGTTTTTATAGGATTTTCATTGAATATCTTAACCAGAGTTAATTGTTCTCTACATAGTTAATTTCTCTCTACATAGTTAATTTCTCTCTACATAGTTAATTTCTCTCTACATAGTTAATTTCTTTCTAAATTGCTATGTGTTCCTACCTTCTATTCTTTTATCTAATATTTATTGGTACTAAGTATTAATAGCAATTAGAAATTTCATTATGTATTCCCCTATACATATTAAAGTTATCTACTGATTTTATGAACAATAAAAAGAATCTTCCCAAATACTCAGGACCTCAAATCATTGCAAATAATCGATTAATGACTAAAAATGAGATTAAAGAGAGATTTAACAATGAAACGGCATCAATTTATAGTCAGAGCGACCCCCTCTGGATACCTGAATATAAAAGCGCGATGAATTTGTTGGTCACGACTCTTCGACGCTATTGTACCGAAGGCGCACGATTTATCGATCTTGGAGCGGGTACGGGCAACGCATCATTATACGCATTAGAAACCATTCCCACGTGTTCCGTTATTCTTGTTGATTTTTCAGAAAATATGCTCAATGAAGTTGAGCACGTGCTTGCTAAGTATAAAGGACAATTTTCCATTCGAAATGAAGATTTTCATAACGTAAAATTTGAATCCGAAGCTTATGACGGGGTATTTTCAACATTTGCCCTTCATCATACGCGCAGCATTGAAAAGTATAGAAAGTTATATCAGAAAATTTATTCATGGCTAAAATCTAATCGTGCATTTATTTGCTGTGATGTGGTAGAAGGAGACTCACAAATCCTTACTCACATCAATGAACAAGGGTGGAAGGCGTTCTTAGAAGCGAAAAACTTTACTGAACAAGAAATAAAAAAGATATTTTCTAATTATCATAGAGAAGACAGTCCCATTTCTCTTCGCAAACATTTTGACTGCCTTATCCAAGTAGGCTTTACTAAAATTGATGTTCTATGGAAATGGTACAACTTTGCTATGTATATTGCCGTTAAATAAACTAGTAGAATCGGATGAATAAAGATTCATAAGATATGAAAAAAGGTACTATTTTTATTAAATATAATTTAAAGACGCTCTTCTTTCCTTTTTGAGTATTTCTATGATTTTTTTTTCTGGATTTTTCTTGAAATAGTCTAAAAGTCATTCTAAAGTCATTCTAAAGTCATTCTAAAATCATTCTAAAGTCATTCTAAAGTCATTCTAATTCATATCACGCCTTCACCTTAAAATTATGTTTTTTCAATTGAAGGTTTAAAAAAAGAAGGGGTAAATTAAGAATTATCATTTCTTTAATGAAAAACAAAAAAAACATAAAAATATAAATACTAAAAAGAAACCTTTAAACAAAAATTCTGAGAAAAAAAATAATATTGTAAAAATGAAATAAAATTATTACTTCTTTTAACCTTTTATGGTATTTAATTCCATTACATGCTCATTTTCGTCAGCAATAATCTCACGTATTTTATGTATGCATTGAAACCATGAATACTTGAGCTCATCTCGCATCTGCATTATCATATCGTAAATCTCCATGTATAAATCAATGGCCGATTTCTCATCCTCTAAATTGGTATTTAAAATGGCATCTAACGTGGTCGCAGGATGGGGTTCATGCATTTTCATGGTAGGTGTGCCACCTAAATATGCGGCAATCAGTTCTCGAAACTTTTCTTCATGATCCTTCTCATCCGCAGCAAGCTCTTCTAATCTCTCGATAATAGGCTCCGCATTAGGGCCGCTAATATGTTGGGCGTGTGTCATATATTGAATCCGAGCTTGATGCTCTAAGGTAAGTGCCTCATTTAATTTCGCAATCAATTCCTCTTTTGTTGGCATAATGTAACCTCCAAGAAAATATGGAGTAAGAAAGAATATATAGATTATTGTTATGGATTATTAATCGCCAAACTTTCACCTATAGAATAACTTTTTTCTTGATGCCCATCTCTCTTCATGCACTATCTCAACATTCTCTCCCTTGATTTAGGCTGTGCTTCATCTCAACTTACTTCCTCAATTCATCTGAAACAAAAAATATTACCTCTGAAATCGTAGCTGCACACAAAAATAATTATAAATACAAATCCATCATAATATGATCCATTGACATTAAATTAACATATATGTTTAATAGCATCAAAAATGAGTAAATCCCCCCATAAAGATGGCGCAGTAGAAGCACCAAAAGACCAATATTTTCAAAATGGGATCCGGCTCTTTAAGACGAAAAAATATGAGTTGGCGGTGGAAGAATTTAAGAATTCAATCGAGCTTAATGCCGCCTATTTCCAGCCCTATCTGATGATCGCATTAATCAAAAAAACCCAAGAAAAGTTCGAGGAAGGACTTCAATGGATTGAGAAGGCGTTAGATCAAAAACCCGAAGAAAGCTATTGCTTGTACGTCAAAGCTTTTATCCTTGGGCAAATGGGTAAGATGAATGAGGCGCGCCGAATCTTAGATTTGAGCTTAGCAATCAATTCTGAGAACATCGAAGCTCTCGTACTAAATGCTACAATGCTTATGGCTGCCCATGAATTTGAAGATGCCTTACTTAGTATTAATAAGGCTTTAGAAATAGACCCTACAAATCAGTCTGCTCAGGTAAGCAAATTGGTGGTTTTAGAATCTTTGGGATGGACCGATAAACTTCAGGAATATAAACACGAAGTAGATAGATTATTGTTCAGAGAACTCTTCTTGGACGTCTCTGATGCCGTCATGCGCATTGTATTTGCTGCCGATAAAGGACCCGAACGTATTAAGCCTAAGTTAAGCATTTTGGAAAAACTGACCATTAATCTCAAAGAAGCCATCGCTTACTTCATCTATGGCAATACTCAAAACATGGCAGAAATTTATCCGCATTATATCAAATTAATGTATAAGCTCCAAAATGATCCTCATTTCAATGGACTCCCTATAAAAAATATCATCAACCGAAAATGCTTTCCGATATATAATCGCTTGAAAAAAAATAATGCCATAGCCAGTATTGAAAATGCCTTGGACAGGGCAAATGATTTTCCGACGTACTCTGCTGAAACCGCACAATTAAAAACACTTATGTATACGCTGGGTGCGATGATAAGAAGCGTGAACCTAACCAAAAATCGGCTTTACGATTTATTTATTCAAGTCATTGATGCTCTGGGTCATGGATTATATACCGGAAACCAGAGAGGCACCGGGCACTCTCTTACATCCAGCGAAATCAACTCAATTGAGCATAATTATACCGATTTAAAAAAAAACCCCGGAAATAGAATTACTATCAATTTAGAAGATGTAAACACTTTTATGATGGTGGTAGAACACGCAATTAAGCTTTTGCGACTGTTCATAGCTCGAGCGTGATTATTACCTATCTAAGGACTCTTGTCCATTCTCCTCTTTTTTGATCTCTTCGTTTTTGATCTCTTCTTTTTTGTTCTTTTCTTTTTTATTTTCCCTTTTTTTACTCTCCGCCTTCCCGTTCTTTCCTTTTCCTTTCTTCTCATTTTTGCTCTCTTATTTACTCTTTTTGTAATTACCATCTTTTTACTTCCAATTCTCTGAAATTTTTCTTTTTGTCTCTCTTGTCCATACTATAATTGTTTTTATTTATTAGTTATTTAAACAAGGTCTTCTTATGTGTTAATTATGGACACTCAAATTATTAACCCCAAAAATGTTCCCTCTCAGAAGGAGATGAAGCAATTTCTTGAAGATATTCATGACATTGAATATCATGAAAAAATTGTTGCCAACGCATTAGCTCTTAGCAAAACAATTCCCGATGTAGAAGCAATATTTTTAATGGGTTCACTTTCCACAAGAAGCGCCGATATTTTTTCTGATATCGATTTTTATTTACTCCATGAAGATCAAACCGATTATAAGCAGATTCTAGACGCCTTCTTATTGAATATTGAATCATTGGGAGAAGTCATTCATATTTTTCAATCTAATGCAAAACTAAATAGCATCATCATCTACTTGAAACCTTTCATCAAATTTGAGTTGGTAGCGGAATCATTTTCTGCCCTAAGTAAAGAGTGGCGTTTAGCAGAACGAGGCAAGCTTCTCTATGATAAAAATAATCTCGGACAAAATGCAATTAACATTTCAAGCAAGCTGCAATTCCAGATTACAGCTCATTTGGATGAGATTAGAAATCTGGCGCTGGATTTACCAAGTTTCTGCTTTTTGATTGCAGGATATATGATCCGAGGAGAACATGTCACGATTGTCGATTTTATCGCATGGATTCGGCGAAAGATGCTTCGAATCAGCGGATTTCTATTGGGGATGTGGGATGAAGGCACTCGGCGGGCTGAACAACGCTTTCCGACGGAACTAATTCAATTTTATGAGAGATGTAGAGTGAAAGTGATTGACGATGTATGGGAGTGCTTGATGGTGTTTCTGGAGTGGTATAATGCGTGGATGGTTCCCAAATTTGAAGAATTTGAGATTGTCCATGCCAATGCAGAGGTTCCGATAACTCAATCCGCTATAAAGAATCTAAAAACATCTTTTCTCTACCCGTAATCCTTTTTTTTAAGAAACAGCAATCAGACATTATTTAACATCTAAAATTTGCTTAATCGCTGATGTCCTAAAACTATAAATAGGAAAACATCTTACATTTTGATTAATATCAGATAGAATAAAAGATTGAAATTCAATTAAAAATATATAGGTTGAAATCAATGAAAAAATCTAATGGGAGTATAGACAAATCAGAATTCAAAGAAGTATACTTAAATATCTGTGATTTTGGATCCCGGATTTACTTCGCCGCAGATAAAGTAGCCGATCGTTTGAAAACACCCCTCTTGGAGTTCGAGGAATTGATTAAACAGCTGAGAGATTCTACCGCAAAATATATTTATAACAACGATTATGAACCATCTAAAATTTACCACTTTTATATAAAAGTAAAGAATATCGTACAACATGATAATTATATCAGCCACATACCTATCAGACCATATATGGACAGAATACTTAGACAAATAGACGCTCTCTTGAAAAAATATCACGCGAACATCCCCGGAGCATTCGAAGAAGACCTTTCAAAAAGAGCAGGGCAAGTGTTTCTTCAATTCCTTGCTGAGCAAAGTTCTGCTGCAAAGCAAGAATTAAAGGATGTAATCTATATCATGGCAGCTATGATTAAAAGTGTAGATTTGGCTCAAAACCTACTCCATTCTTTTATTATGGAGCTCATCGATCTCATCGGAAAGGGCGTCTATGGTCCGCAGAGGACAGAAAGCGCCTCTAATCTCACCCTCTCGGAAGTCACAGAATTTGAAAAACACTATCATGAGAATGTTAAAACGTTAACCGAGGGAGTCAATATCAATAGCGATAATTTTTCTACACTTTTGCAAATCATAGAACATGCCTTCAATAGAGTAAAATTCTATTCCTCTCAGAAGGCGGACAAGAATTTTTTGTAAAGGTTTATCTGGTTCCAGAATCAGAAACGAATGAGTGCTCAATTCGATGATATTAAACTCGATGCAGAACTCATTACCGAATATTTGCCTCAAATAAATGAATTAGTCGATAAATCAGGAAACCTTGATGAGATTGGAATTTATTTAAAAGCTCACTTCGCCTCAGATGGAGAAAAAATTAAAGGAGAAAACATTTCAACTCCCTTATAAACATTATAACTTTTATACAAGCTTAAAATCATTTTCTCTCCAAAGTCAGTAATTTCGTAATAGGAATAATCATCAGAATTAGGCTTTTTTTCAAAATAATTCTGAATAATTTCTTCTAATTCTTAAGTTTTTAAATGTTTCGCAAAAGTTGCTTTAGATTTTTTGTAATCATTTTAATGTCAGTAAAAGAGCACTCTCCATATTCCTTAAGATAGATCACTATAACGAATCGAAATTTACTTTTAATTCCTTTTAGAAAGTGATTCAAATCATCTTTCGTTTGTTTTCTAAAACTCTTGAATGTAGAAAGTTTAATATTATAATATTTCGCATAATTAGTTAGGAAATCTGATAAAATCTTATTCCCATAATCTCTAATTTCATAAAAGCAATATTCTCTTCTCTCATCAGACTTTTTAATAAAATTTTGTATAATTCCCGATAATTCCAATTTCTTAATATGAGTGGTAATATAACTGGTATCTTTTTTAAATCTCTCAGAAATATTCGAAAATGAAAGGGGCCCTTTTTTTCTTTTAAGTATGATACATTTTGTATCATAAAAATCTAGCATTTTCGGCAACTTTGCTCGAAATTCTAGTATTCAAATATATTGACCTTTTTATTCATGATTAGACCTTCTAACATCGAGGAGGGATAACTTTCTGGAAAAAATACTATCGTTGTTTTTATTTTATTAGAAGATTCATTTGAACTCATTAAAGAAGTTAATTCCACAATTGTAGATTCATTTTCTCTTTTATATCTTGATAGATTTGAATTAATAATGTGGAAAACAATAAATATATTAAAGTGAGAATGAAGCATCAAATCACTTATAATTTTATATATTTCGTCCATCTCTTTTTTTGAACCATTTAGAGCATCAATTAAATCTTTTCCCAAATTAGTAGATTTAAAACCTTTCTCTCTCAAAAATGATTTAAGATTAACCAAGATTTCAAGACTTTCTCTGGTCCTTTACCATTTAATTGAGCTTCTTCACATCAACAAAGCTTTTTATTCTATTATTTTAAAGAAATCGAGAGTCCAATAATTCGCCGCAATTTGGACAATGCTTCTCGTCTTTCTTTAATTTCTCTGAGGGTATGAACTCACTTAGTTGGCTTTCAAGAGATTGATAAATATCTTCAAGCATGATATCTTCGATTGAAATTAATTTCAAGTGTCCTTTTTTATATAATTTTAGCTTTTCTTCTTTTCTCTCTAAGTAATCCTTTCCAAAATAACCCCAATACTCTATATAAACATTATATTCGGGTAAATACCAATCATATTTAATAGCCTTGCCGCGAACTCGTACCGTGTTCTCATATTCATGCTCGATATCTAGGCGCGTCAGATGATTATCGATAATTAATTCGCCCTTTGATCTTGTAATATGCCCATCAAGGCATTTGAATATAGTCGCACGCTTCGGAACGTATTTTTTGCGAATATTTTTCAAGAGAACCATGACCAGATAAAAGACTATAAAACTAAATATAAAAAATATAGCTCCACCAACTAAAAATGCTATTATTTCGCTCATAATCAATCGTGTACTAAGATTTCTATATTCTATAGAACTTAAAACATTAAAAAGATTCCCAATTGGAACTACCCAGAATTCTGAAAAGAATTGCCTTTACTTCACTAGAAATACTGAATTAATAAGAGATCTTAAATTATTAAGAGATCTTAAATTATTAAGAGATCTTAAATTAATAACAAATCAGACCTTAATAGGAGAGATTAGGGAATTCTAACGCTTTTAATGTATCTAGTGAGCGCGCTGGATTCTCGGGGGATGATAAAAGGCTTTCCATTCCCGTGGCTCTTAATGTATAAATATAATTTTGAAAGTAAAATCATGGTGTCCTTATTAAATATTGCTCTTCCATGCTCGCTTAGGTCAATATGGACATTAATGGAAAAACCATAATACTTCTGCGTCGCTTTCAAATGATAGTCCACTTTCTCAATGATTATTCTCCGATAGTCAAATGAAAGCTTATTATTGGTATGAGTTGCAATACAAAATCCTTCAGTACCTAAAAATCGTTGAATAACATCGAGATCTTCCTGAAACGGATTATGATTTAGCCACCAAATAATATAATGTTGCTTTTTCTCTTTTTTTGAGATCGGTAAGTGAAAATAGCTCGATTTTTTGAGGTTGTAAAATTTCGGAATATCAAATTGGTTGCAATCGTGATTTCCACATCGAAGTGAAATTACAAGACTTCCTGCTTCATTGATGCGCTTCTGATAGATGGAATCACAACTCGCACATCTCGGTGTAAATCTGCTATCCAAAAAAAAATTCATTACCGCAAAATATTCGCCACAACACTCCATAGCCTGATTGTGACATTGATATCTGTTATAGACCTTGCCATGAGTAATCTTCCTCACATTCTGGCTTGCACAGACCGGGCATCTCACATAATTGAAGTTCTTATCCTTATTTACTAATTCCAGATCGGATTTTGTAAATAAAATCATCTTCTCTCCTTTTTCTTTAATTTGATTTGTATATTATGATGGTTCAATAGGAGTGTAATGCTAAGTTCCGTTTGGGTAAGAAACTATTTACGAAAAGCGAAGCTAGGCGATTTTAATTCTCATTAATGACTCTATATTATCAGTAGTGTTTTTAGTATAAATATGTTTTATATTTTAGACATTTTAAATAATTTTCTTATAACATTATATAAATTAGTTTATGTGTTCAAATTGAAGCCTCCCCGCCCTAAAGGACGGGGGTTCCCACGAGTCCACTAAGCATTAGCTGGCGGGCATATCTTAGGGCTGTCTGTCGCGGTAAACCCCTTCCACGTGCGTAGAAAGGATTCCTCCTTCAAGGAGGGTTGATGCGATAAGTCATCGGATGTCAAGAACGTTAC